>DASRTX010000052.1:0-5926 GCA_035655715.1 Myxococcales bacterium
GGAAGGCAAGCCGCTGGGCGACGAGCACTACCAGGCGCTGCTGGAGCTGTTCACCGGCGATCCCCTGCAGCACCTTGCCCGCGTGGCCTGGCGCGCGCTGCTCGACGACGACGAGAAGCGCCGCGGGTACGCGCTCTCCGCCATCGACCTGGGCGTGGAGATGCTCGACGCGCCCGCCAAGACCAAGGCGCCGCCGCGCAAGCCGCAGCTGTCCGCAGACGTGCAGGAGCTGCGCGCCACGGCGGAGGAGGCACGCAAGGAGGCCGACCGCGCCGGCAAGGAGCGCGACTCCCTGCGCGATCAGCTCGCACAGTCCCGCGCGGAGACCGCCGCGCGCGAGAAGGCGGTGGGAGATGCGCGGGACGAGCTGTCGCTGGTGCGCAGCGAGCTGACGCGCGCCTCGGCCGAGCTGGCGCGGCTCACCGCGGCGGGTGAGGGCAGGGCGCTCGCCGACGCGCGGCGGCTGGCCGACGAGAACCGCTCGCTCTCGGAGAAGCTGCGCCTCGCGGCCGAAGATCGGGACGGGCTGCGCAAGCAGCTCGCCGATCAGCAGCAGCGCCCCGCGCCCGCGCCGGTGCGGCCGGCGGCGCCCTCCGAGGATGAAACGCTGCCCTCTGCAGAGGAAGCTTCCACCTTCCTCATCCCCATCTTCACACGCGAATTCTACGACTCCATCCAGAGCTGGGATCGGCGCATGCAGCGCGCGGCGTTCGACAAGGTCTCGCTGCTGGCGCGCGACTGGCGTCACGGCTCCTTGCGCGCCATCGCGCTGGAGGGCCTGCCCGGCTACTACCGCATCCGCATCGCCACCGACGTGCGGCTGATCTACCGCCGCGGCGAGGGCAATACCGTGGAGATCCTCTCGCTGATCGACCGCGAGGACCTGGACCGCTACATCCGGCAAGCGAGGACGCGATGACCGAGATCGATGCGAAGTCGCTGCAGCAAGAGCTGGCCTCCGCCAAGCCGCCCTTCGTGCTCGACGTGCGCAATCCTCCGGAGCTGGCCGCCGAGGGCCGCATCGAAGGCGCGGTCAACATCCCCATGAACGAGCTGCCGGCGCGCATTTCCGAGCTGCCCGAGGGCCGCGACGTGGTGACGGTCTGCAAGAGCGGGATGCGCTCGTTCAACGCGGCGGGGTGGCTGCGGCAGATCGGCCGCAACGCCCGCAGCCTGCAGGGCGGCATGAACCAGTGGAAGGCGCTCGGCCTGCCGGTGGCGCGCTGACCGCACGCGATCCCGCCCGCGAGGCCGCCGGCGCGTGGGCGCTGGTGATGCTGGCGCTTCTGGCCCTGACGCTGCTGGGGCGCGCGGTGGCGCCGGTACAGACGATCACCGGCGCGGTGGCGGTCGCCGCGTTCCTCTACGCCCCCCTCCGCTTGCTGGAGAGACGGGGCCAGGACGCGCGCGACGCCGGATGGCGGTTCGATCGGCTCGGCGCCGATCTGGCCTGGTCGCTGGGCGCGTGCGCGCTGGTGCTGCCCCTGTTCGGGGCCGCTTTCTACGGCTTCGTCGCGCTGCTCCCGCGGCTCCCTGCGGATGTGCGCGCGCTGCTGGCGCCGTACAGCGGAGCGCCGCGCTTCCACCTCGAGTTGCCGGCGAGCTGGACTTTCGTCGGGCAAATGGCGGGAAACGCCGCGGTGGCGTTTTCCGAGGAGTTCTTCTACCGCGGATACATGACGCTGCGCTTCGAGGAGCGTTGGAGCCCGGTGAAGAGCGCGCTGGCGGCGGCGGCGCTCTTTGCCATCGGACACCTGCTCACGCCGGCGCCCTGGCGGCTGGCGGTCTTCTTTCCGGCGCTGCTCTTTGCCTTCCTGCGCAGCCGCACGCGCACCATCGTGGGGGCGGCGCTCTGCCACTTCCTCTGCAACGTCTGGCTGCTGGTTCTGGAGCGCGCGGCGTTCTAGAGACTCTGGACCTCGTCCAGCTCGCGCGGGATGGCGATCACTTCGCGCTCGGCCAGCTCGCGGAAGCCCTCGGTTCCCGTCGCGCCCGAGAGCAGCATCGCCGCGCGCAGCGTGCGGTGGGACTTTACCCGCGGATCCAGGTCGCTGGCGCCGTTGCCGATCTCGCAGCGAGCGCAGGGGATGAGCCCGTCGACCACGCCGATCTGCAGCGGATGGCCGCGCCGCAGCCCGGCGATGACGCGGCCGTTGGTGGCCACCAGCGCCAGCGGCGGAAGCTGCTGCCCCATCTGCTCGAACGCGCGCTCCGCCTCGCCTACCGCCGCCGCCAGCGACCGAGCCGCCGTCTCCGCATCCACGTCGTGATCGTCGAGGCGCCCCGCCTCGCGCAGCCTGGCCAGGAAGCTGAAGAAAAGCACCTCGGCGCCGGAGTCGCCCTTGACCGAGCGCTTGAGGTGGTCGGCCAGGGTCGCCAGCAGGGGCGCGCGCACCGGCGTCAGCCCGTCGGGCTGTCCGGCGATGGCGAAGAGCCAGCGCTTGAAGCGGAAGGGCAGCGTCATCTGCTCGTGGAACGCCTTCGAGGATCCCACCACCCCGCTGCAGATCAGCGCGGCCTCGCTCTCCACGCCCTCCGCCAGGCGCTCCGGGAGCGCAGGCTGGCCGCCGAGCGGCCGCTTGCGCAGCAGCACGTCGTCGCTCTGGAAGAAACCGACTCCTGCCGCCGCGGCCGTGCCCAAGGAAACCCGCCCGGCGAATCTGCGCAGCAAGCAGCCGAGCAGGCTCGCATCGGACTGGTGGATCGCGAGAAACTCTGCCAACCGACCCTCCCTCAAAGCGAATGTGCGCCTTGTGGGATCGTAGCGCACCCCTCGACGCGACGCCATGTTCCGCCGTTTGACCGTGTCCTGACGCACCCGTACACTCGCGGCACTTATGGCAGAAGCCGGCGACATCGCGATCGGGATCGATCTCGGCACCAGCTACAGCTGCGTGTCGATCATCGAGAGCAGCCAGCCCGCCGTCATCCCCAACGAGTGGGGCGAGCGCACCCACGCCAGCGTGGTCAGCTTTCTCGAAGACGGCACGGTGCTCGTCGGCAACAGCGCCAAGCGGAACATCATCACCAACGCGGACAACACCGTCTACAGCGCGAAGCGCCTGATCGGGCGATTCTATTTCTCCGACGAGGTGAAGAAGGCGCAGGCGGTGATGCCCTACAAGATCATCGAGGGCGAGAACAACTCCGTCCGCATCCAGATCCGCGAGAACGTCTTTTCCCTGCCCGAGATCTCCGCGCTGGTGCTCAAGGAGATGAAGGCCATCGTCGAGAACTATCTCGGGCACGAGGTGAAGAAGGCGGTGGTCACCGTTCCCGCCTACTTCAACGACAACCAGCGCCAGGCCACCAAGGACGCGGGCCGCATCGCCGGCCTCGACGTGCTGCGTATCCTCAACGAGCCCACCGCGGCGGCGCTGGCGTACGGCTTCGGACGGGACATCACGCAGAAGATCGCGGTCTACGACCTGGGCGGCGGCACCTTCGACATCTCCGTCCTGGAGATCGGCAAGGACGTCTTCGAGGTGCTGAGCACCGCCGGCGACACCTACCTGGGCGGCGACGACTTCGACGACCGCATCATGACCTGGCTGGCGGAAGGCTTCCTCAAGCAGCACGGCATCGACCTGCGCCTGAACAAGTACTGCCTGCAGATGCTCAAGGAGGCCTCCGAGCGAGCCAAGATCGACGTCGGCCGCGACGGCCAGGCGAAAATCCACGTCGAGGGCATCTGCCAGGACCCCACCGGCAAGGTGATGGATCTCGACGCCACGCTCAGCGAGGCAGAGTTCAACAAGATGGTGATGGACCTGGTGCAACGGACCTTCAAGGTCTGCGACGAGGCGCTGCAGAGCGCGCGCATGACCGCCCAGGACCTCGACGCGATCATCCTGGTGGGCGGGCCCACCCGGCTGCCCATCATCCGCACCTCGGTGAAGCACTACTTCGGCAAGGACGTGATGGCGGGCATCGACCCCGACGAAGTGGTGGCGATGGGGGCCGCCATCCAGGCCCACAGCCTGCTGGACGCGAAGAGCGAGCACTACCTGCTGGACGTGACGCCGCTCACGCTGCGGGTGGGCACGGTGGGTGGCTACACCGACAAGATCATCGACAAGAACACGCCGATTCCCATCGAGCGGAGCAAGGCCTACACCACCAACCGCGACGGCCAGGAGAAGGTGAAGATCCGCGTCTACCAGGGCGAGTCGAACAAGGCCTCGGAGTGCGAGCTCCTGGGCGAGTTCGAGTTCTCCGGCTTCCGCATCGGCTACCGCGGGGAAGTACGCATCGAGGTCACCTTCGAGATCGACACCAACGGTATCGTCAACGTCACCGCCGCCGACGTGGAGACGGGCCAGAAGACCTCCTGCACGATTCGCTTGTCGTCCGGCCTGACCGAGGAGATGATCAAGGAAGCGCAGGCGAAGAACGCGAATACGCAGTTGGCCCGCGGCGAAGCCGCCGCGTGATCGCCCCGATGATGCTCTACTGCACGCGGTGACATCAATGGACGAGGCATTCGAGATCGAAGCGCAGGCCCTCGCGCAGATCCTCGACGAGCTGGACTACTTCCAGATCCTCAAGATCGGCCAGAACGTCAGCCCTACGGAGATCAAGGCCGCCTACTACCGCGAGTCGCGCGCCTACCATCCCGATCGCTTCAGCACGCTGGAGCCGTGCGAGGTGAAGGACAACATCGGGCGCATCTACAAGCGCATCAACGAGGCCTACGTCTGCCTGCGCGACGACACCAAGCGCGCCAAGTACCTGGCCGACGTGATCGGGCCGGAGCGGCAGAAGAAGCTGCGCTTCGTCGAGGCCAGCGAGCAGGAGATGAAGAAGGAGAAGGAGCAGGAGGTCGGGGCCACGCCGCAGGGGCGCAAGTTCTTCATGGCGGGCCTCTCCGACATGGCCGCCCAGCGCTTCGCCTCCGCCGAGCGCAACTTCAAGATGGCGCTCACCTACGAGCCGAACAATCCCAACTTCAAGGCCAAGCGCGACGAGGCGGCCAAGCTGGTCAAGTCCGACATGAGCATCCGGTGAACAGGTTCGACCTGTTCTGCCTGGGGCTGGTCGTGCTCTTCGCGCTTTGGGGAGCCATCCGCGGACTGTTGCGCCAGATCTTCGGCATCCTCGGCTTCATCGGCGGCATCGCGCTGGCCCGGCTCTTCGCGGACGGGTTCGGAAACGCCTTCGCCAAGGACCTGGGGTTGCCGGTTGCGGTGGCCACGGCGGGGATGGCGTTGGTCATCTTCCTGCTCGCGGAGATCACCGCCAAGCTGGTCGGCCGATTCCTGCACAAGCGGATGAAGGGCGGCTTCACCGGCGCGGTGGAGCGGGGCGGCGGCTTCTGCGCGGGCGCCGCCAAGGGCTTGCTGGTCGCCTGGGCCCTCGCATCGCTGGTCGCGCTGTTGCGGCCGCATCTGCAACATCTGGAGAACGACACGGCGCTGGCGAAGCTGGATCTGGAGCACTCGCACGTGCTCTCCATCTCCCGCGAGGTCAACCTGGTCACGGAACTGCGCGGCCCGAACAAGTCTTGAGCGGTCCCGGTCGGTCGCCTGACCGATGGGGCGAATGCCATCGGTCGGAGCCGTTCGACGATCAGATGGGTAGACCAGGTTGGGAGCGGGATTGTGAACCAACCGCGGCGGCTCCTTCGGTCATGGTGCCAACTTGTCCCGGGACAAGTTCAGCCGGGTGAACTGGGTCCGGTGTGCCGTTCAGCCGGGTAAGCCAGCCGAGACGGGGGCTCTGGGCCATGGTGCCAACTTGTCCCGGGACAAGTTCAGCCGAGTGAACCAGGTCAGCGCGCGGTTCAGCCGGGTGAGCGAGCCGCGAAGGCGGTCGTAACGGCGGTCCGACCGCGGTGCCAACTTGTCCCGGGACAAGTTCAGCCGGGTGAACCAGGTCAGCGCGCGGTTCAGCCGGGTGAGCGAGCCGCGACGGGTTGTATCGGCGG
>DASRTX010000053.1:0-6342 GCA_035655715.1 Myxococcales bacterium
AGGGCGGCGGGCAAGGTCCACGCCCACGGCGAGGCCGCCGCGCTGCTCGAGCGCGCGCTGGAGATCTGGGACCGCGTGCCCGACGCCGCCGAGCTCGCCGGCGCCTCGCACGTCGAGATCCTCGTCCGCGCCGCCGCCGCCCAGCGCTCCAACGGCGACGACCACCGCCGCGCCGAGCTCCTGCGCCGCGCGCTCGGCGAGCTCGACGCCGAGGACTTCTACAAAGGCACCAAGCGGATGGAGAAGGCGCACGATGCCAAGCTCGCGCTCGCGGCCGAGCTGAAGGACAAGGGCATCGAGGTGCTGGACGTCTACGTGCGCCGCTACATCTACGACTCGCGCTACCAGCAGGCCATCGAGCAGCGGAAGATCCAGGACCAGACCGTCTACAAGAACGAGGCCGAGGCCAAGAGCGCCTCCGCCAACGCGGCGAAGAACAAGATCGTTGCCGAGGGCGCGGCGTCGGTGCAGGTGGAGTTGGCGCGCGGAGAGGCCGAGGTGAAGAAGCTGGAGGCGGAGGCCGATCTCTACCGGCGCCGCAAGGCGGCCGACGGCGATCTGCTGGTCAAGCTGGCAGAGGCGCAGGGCACCGAGCTGGAGAACCAGGCTCTGCGGGGCGTGGGCAGCGAAAACATGGTCGGGCTGCGGATGGCGGAGGCGCTGCGCGGCACGCGCGTGATCGTGTTGCCCACCGACGGAGAGGGCGGAATGAACCCTCTCGACCTGCGCACCTTGCTCAAGCGCTTCGACGTGAAGGAGTGACGATGCGCAAGCTCGCGCTGCTGCTGCTGCTGGCCACCGGCTGCACCTTCCACAGCACCGACTCCACCGAGGTGGGGGTGCTGACGCGGAAGATCTCCCTCTTCGGCAAGACCGGCGTCCAACAAGAAACCTATCCGCCGGGAGCCACCTACACCTTCCCGGCGTTCATCACCGACTGGCACGTGTACAACGTCGCGCTGCAGAATCTGGAAATGGTGCAGTCGCGCGACAGGGGCGACCGCACCGGCCGCGACGACATCCAGTTCAAGACCCACGACGGCAACGACATCGAGGTGGACGTCACCGTGGCCTGGCGCATCGACACCGCCAGGACGCCCTGGATCCTCGAGCACGTGGGCGGCTCCACGCAGGAGGTGAAGGAGAACCTGATCCGCCCCGCCTGCCGCAGCATCGTGCGCGACGTGCTCAACACCATGACCAGCGAGGAGTTCTACGTCTCGGACAAGCGCTTCCTCAAGGCGGAGGAAGCGCGGGAGAAGCTCGCCAAGGTGTTCACGCCGGAGGGAGTGATCGTGGAGCGCGTCATCCTCGGCGAGCACCACTTCCACCCCGAATACGAGAAGGTCATCCACGACAAGAAGCTGGCCGAACAGACCGCGGAGCGGATGGTGTCGGAAGGACACGCGGCGCAGCAGGAGGCGCTGCGCAATCTCGAAACCGCCAAGGGCCAGGTGAACCAGAAGATCGCCACTGCCCACGGCGCGCTCGACCAGGTGAAGCTGCACGCCGACGCGGACTACTACCGCTCGCAGCGCGAGGCCGAGGCCATCCTGGCGGAGAAGAAGGCCAAGGCGAAGGGCGTGGAGAAGACCAACCAGGCGATGAGCGGCGCAGGCGGGCGCACCATGGTGAAGCTGGCCGTAGCCGACGCGTTGAGGGGCAAGCAGATCGTCTTCCTGCCCAGCGGCGGCAAGGGCGCGGGTCTCCAGACCATGAACGTGAACGACCTGCTGGCGAGATTCGCCTTCGCCGAGACACAGTCCAAGGTCGTGCCGGTGAAGGTGGAAGCCGATTCGAAGTGAGCTTCCTCAAGCTCACCCTGGAATACGACGGCGCGCGGTTCGTGGGTTGGCAGGTGCAGCCCAACGGGCGCAGCGTGCAGCAGGAGCTGGAGAAGGCGGTGGCGAAGCTGTGCGGCGAGGAGGTGCGCGTCACCGGCGCGGGGCGCACCGACGCGGGCGTGCACGCGCGCGGGCAGGTGGCGTCGCTGCGGGTCGGCAAGGAGCTGCCGCTCAAGGCGTGGACGGCGGGGCTGAACGCGCTCTTGCCGGAGGACATGGCCTGCGTGCGCGCGGAGGTAGTGCCCGAGGGGTTCGACGCGCGGCGGTGGGCGCGGGGCAAGAAGTACATTTATTATATTTTGCAGACGCAGGTCCGCTCGCCGCTGCGGCGTGGGCGGGCGTGGGAGATCCGCCGGCCCCTGGACGTGGAGGCGATGCGCGCCGCGGCGCCCTGGTTGGTCGGGGCGCACGATTTTTCGGCGCTGCGCGCGGCGGACTGCCCGGCGCGGACCACGGTACGCGAGATCCGCGAGCTGCAGATTCTTCGCGACGGCGCTCGGGTCGAGATCGCGGTGCAGGCCACGGCTTTCCTCAAGCACATGGTCCGGAACATCGTCGGCACGTTGGTGGAGGTGGGACACGGCCGGCGCTCGCCGGATTCGATTGCCGCGCTGCTGGAGGGCCGCGACCGCAAGCGGGCCGGCCCTACCGCGCCCGCGCACGGATTGGTTCTCGAGGAAGTGTACTATCTGCCCGGCAACGCAAACCCTCGCGAGGAGCTGCCGGAAGATGCTTAAAGGGCCGGCATGGGCGGTGGCCGTGGGCGCCCTCGCTGTCATGCTGGCCACCGTGATCTTCCGGCTCTTCACGGCGCCCGCAGCGGTGTTCGTGGTTCTCTTGATCTGGTGCGTCGGGATCGTCGCCGGCCTGGCGGCGTTGGTGGCCGGCGTCACTCCGCGGGCCGGAGCCGCCGGCGGCACCTTCGCGGCGGCGCTGGTGGCCGTGGTGTTGGGGATGACCATCAACGCCGCGCCGCTCGCGCCGGGCGCAACCCGGCCCGGCCTCCGCGACCTGCTCTGGATGCCGTTGCTGGCACTTCTGGTGGCCATCAGCCTCTGCGCCGCCTCCGGCTTCTACGGGGCCCGCGCGGGCTTGCATCTGGCCCGCCGCCGGAAGGGCTGAAGGCCTCCCAAGCCCCCGGGGAGCGGGATTGGTTGATGGTCCAATTGCGTAGCCGCATGGTTCGATCAACGTCAGCGCTGTGATCCAACCACCCGTATCGGCCATCCTTGCTGCAGAAAGCGAAGCGGATTTCTCGCTGGTGCTCGGCGGGCCGCTCTTCCAGCTTTTCCGACGAGCCCACCTTTCGGGTGACGCGCTCACGATGGTGCGCAGGCGCTTGATCATCCTCGTCGTGGTCACGTGGCTGCCGTTGCTCGTCATCTCCGCGGTCCTGGGCAAGGCAACGAAGGGAACGGTGGCCGTACCCTTCCTGCTGGATCTGGAGCAACACGTTCGCTTCCTGATCGCGCTGCCCTTGCTCATCATCGCCGAATTGGTGGTGCATCAGCGCATGCGGGCGATCGTCCAGCTCTTTCGCGAGAGGAATCTCGTTCCCCAGGCCGTGCTTCCGCGCTTTCGCGCGATCACCGAGTCAGCGTTCGGCCTGCGAAATTCCGTGCTCGCCGAGGTGCTGCTTCTGGCGATCGTCTACGGAGTTGGCATCCAGGTGTTCTGGCGGAACTTCATCGCTCTGAACACGGACACCTGGTACGCAACGCCGTCGTCCCAGGGTCCGGTTCTTTCGGCCGCGGGGATCTGGTACGGCTACGTGAGCCTGCCCATCTTCCAGTTCCTGCTTTGCCGCTGGTACTTCCGCGTATTCATCTGGGCGCGGTTCTTGTACCGGGTGTCGCGGCTCGAGCTGAGCCTGGTACCGACTCATCCGGATCGCATGGGTGGGCTCGGGTTTCTCGCAAACACGGTCTATGCCTTCGCGCCATTGGCCGCGGCGCACGGCGCGATGCTCGCGGGTCCCTTCGCGAACCGGATTTTCTACATGGGCGCGAACGTGAGCCAATTTCGGACGGAAGCCATCGCGCTGGTCGTGCTCGTCCTGTGCATGGTGTTCGGCCCGCTGCTGGTCTTCGTTCCGCAACTGTCCGCAGCGCGGCGCAGGGCACTCCTCGCATACGGCACCTTCGCGGAGCAGTACACGCGCGCCTTCGGGGAGAAGTGGCTGCGCAGCGGGGCTCCCCACGACGAGGCGCTGCTCGGCAGCGCGGACATCCAGTCGCTCGCCGATCTCGGCAACGCCTTCGAAGTGATCCGCACCATGCGCGTCGTTCCGATCACCAAAGAGGCGCTGCTCCAACTCGCCCTGGTGACGTTTGCACCGCTGCTGCCCCTGCTCCTCACGGCCATGCCGCTCGAAGATCTCTTGAAGAAGCTGCTGGGGCTGCTGTTCTAGGACACGGACAGTTCAAGGTCCGACGTCGGGAGGGATGGCCGTCGCCGGGAGGGGTTCCGGGCCGTGGTCCTGGCCGATGGGGAACTCGCGGTCGCCCAGCCGCAGCACGAAGGCGCCCGCGGATTTCTCGTGCAGCCGGTCGCTCAGCGAGACCTGCGCGGCGCGGGTCAGCCGGGCGCGCTCGCCGCGGACGCCGGCATACAGCGCATCGTCGGCGCCCGACGCCAGCGTGGCAGGATCGACTTCGACCCACTCGCCGGTGGCCAGCTGCGCGCGCAGGACCGCGCCGGCCGGCTCGATGCGGCGGATGAACAGCGCGGCGTCCTCCACGTCGAGGTACGCCCAGTCCTTGCCGATGCCGGTGGCCCAGCGCCCGTCGGGCGCGCGATGGATGCCCTGGTGCAGCACGGCGTTCGTGCGCGCATGCTCCACCAGGCCGCCGCGGTGCCAGAAGCGGCCTTCGCGGTCGAGGCCAAGGCCGCTCTGCTCCCGCAGCATCTGCAGCGCGGCGGCGTCCACGGGCTAGTGCAGCACCGCCGGCGTTTCTGCGCCTGCGCCCGCTCCATCCGCCCGCGAGAAGGTGAGCACGTCCTCCGAGGCGCCCGCATCCACGCGGATGGTGTCGCCAGGCCGGAAGTCGCCTTGCAGCACCTTCATCGCCAGCGGGTCCAGCACCAGCCGCTGCAGCGCGCGCTTCAAGGGCCGGGCGCCATACACCGGATCGTAGCCGGCCCTGCCCACCGCCTGCTTCGCGCGCTCGGTCAGCTCGAGCTTGAGCTGCTTGTCCGAGAGCAGCTTGCCCAGCCGGGAGAGCTGGATCTCCACGATCCGCGCCAGCTCCTCGCGTCCCAGGCTGTGGAAGACCACCACCTCGTCGATGCGATTGAGCAGCTCGGGCCGCAACTCGGCGCGAATGGCCTCGCGAACGCGCTTCTCCTCGGTCTCGTGGTCTCCGCCGGTGATGTGCTGTGAGCCCAGGTTGGAGGTCATGATGATCACGGTGTTGCGGAAGTCCACCGTGCGGCCCTGGCCGTCGGTCAGCCTGCCGTCGTCGAGGACTTGCAAGAGCACGTTGAACACGTCGCGGTGCGCCTTCTCGATCTCGTCGAAGAGCACCACCGTGTACGGCCGACGGCGCACCGCCTCGGTGAGCTGGCCGCCCTCGTCGTAGCCGACGTACCCCGGAGGCGCGCCGATCAGCCTCGCCACCGAGTGCTTCTCCATGTACTCGCTCATGTCGAGCCGGACCATGGCCTGCTCGTCGTCGAAGAGGAACTCGGCCAGCGCCCGGGCCAGCTCGGTCTTGCCCACGCCGGTGGGGCCGGCGAAGAGGAAGCTGCCGATGGGTCGGTTCGGATCTTGAAGTCCGCTGCGCGCGCGCCGGACGGCGTTGGACACGGCCCGCACTGCCTCCTCCTGCCCGATCACGCGCTGCTGCAGCCGCTCCTCCATGTGGACGAGCTTCTGCATCTCCGCCTCCAGCAGCTTGGAGACGGGGATGTTGGTCCACTTGGAGACCACCTGCGCGATGTCCTCGGCGTCCACCTCTTCCTTGAGCATGCGCCGCTGCGCTTGCAGCTGGTTGATCTTCTGGTTCTGCGCCTCCAGCTCCTTCTGCAGCGAGGGCAGCACCCCGTACTTCAGCTCGGCGGCGCGGCCCAGTTCGCCCTTGCGCTCCGCGTCGGCCATCTGCTGATTGGCTTCCTCGATCTTCTGCTTGGCGTCGCGGATGCTCTGGATGGCCTTCTTCTCGTTCTCCCAGTGCGCCTTGAGGGTGGACATCTCCTCGTTGAGGCGCGCGATCTCGCGCGAGATCTCGTCGAGGCGCCCGCGGCTGAGCGCGTCGGTCTCCTTCTTGAGCGCCTGCTCCTCGATCTGCAGCTGCATCAGCTTGCGGCGCACCTCGTCCATCTCCGCGGGCATGGAGTCGATCTCCATCCGCAGGCGCGAGGCGGACTCGTCGATCAGGTCGATGGCCTTGTCGGGCAGGAAGCGGTCGGTGATGTAGCGGTTGCTCAAGGTCGCCGCGGCCACGATGGCGCTGTCCTGGATGCGCACGCCGTGGTGCACCTCGTAGCGCTCCTTGAG
>DASRTX010000054.1:0-4782 GCA_035655715.1 Myxococcales bacterium
GGTGGCCTCGCTGCCGCTCTGGCAGACACAGGACGAAGCCTGGCGCTGCATCCGCGGCAAGCAGCGCAACTGCATCCGCAAGGCGCGCGAGCACGGCCTCCTGCTTCGAGGCGGCCCGCCGGAGGTGGGGCGCTTCCACGACGTGCTGGCGGAGAACATGCACTCCAAGGGCGCACCCATCTACGGCCTGCGCTGGATGCGGGCGCTGGTCGATGCCTTCGGTCCGGCCGCCGACGTGATCACGCTGCACCACGGCGGGCGCTGCGTCTCCGGAGCGGTGACGGTGACGTTCCGCGACGTGGTCGCGGTGCCCTTCGCCTCGTCCCGGCCGGACGCGCTGCCGATGCGGCCGAACGACCTGCTCTACTGGGAGATCATCTCGCGCTCTTGCGCCCGGGGGCTGCGCGAGCTGGACCTGGGCACGTCGCTGCGCGGATCCACCGCGCTGGACTTCAAGCTCCATTGGGGGGCGCGCACCACGCCGCGCTCCGTCCAGGTGAAGGCGCTGCGCGGCAGGCCGCCCTCCTTCGACGTCGGAAGCCGCTCCGTGCGTGCGCTGGTTGCGCTGTGGCAGCGGCTGCCGCGCGCCTGGGCCGATGCGCTGGGGCCGGCGGTCTGTCGCAGGTTCCTGCTGTGAGCGAGACGGCGGCGGCGCGGCCGCGGCTCCGCGTCCTGGGTTGGCTGGGTGCGGCCGCGCTGGTCGCGCTCGCCGCCCGCCGCATCGACTTCGCCTCCTTGGCAGCCACGCTGCGCGGCGCGCAATTGCCCTGGCTCCTGCTCGCGCTGGCCTGCAACGCCGTCGCCAACACCTCCGCGCGGGTGCGGCGCTGGGAGGCGTTGCTCTCGCCGCTGCCCTGCCGCAAGCAAGCCAGCTTTCTCGACCTCGCCCGGCTGCTCTACGCCGGCTACGCCTGCAGCAACCTGCTCCCGGCGCGCGCCGGCGAGGCGGTGCGCGTGCTCGAGCTGCACCGGCGCCGCGGCTACCCGGCCTCCGGGCTGGTGGCGGTGCAGCTCGGCGAGAAGATGATCGAGGCGCTCAGCCTGGGTCTGGTGTGCGGATCGCTGGCGCTCTTGCCCGGCCAGGCTCGCGGGCCGCTGGTACTGGCGGGGTCGCTGGCGCTGGCCGGGGTGGTGCTGCTGCTGTCGCTGCCGCGGCGCGTGCCGGCGGAGGGCGGCGGTTTTCTCCACGCGCTCCGCACCGTGCACGCCCGCAGGTCGTGGGCGCGCAGCCTGCTCTGGTCGATGTTCTCCGACACCACCGATCTGCTGCTGGTGGCGCTCTGTGCCCGCACGCTGGGCATCGACGCTCCGCCCGCCGCCTGGGGCCTGGTGCTGATCTCGGTGAACCTCGCCATCCTCTTGCCGTCCACGCCCGGGCAGGTGGGCGTTCTCGAGGCGGGGGCAGTGGTGGCGCTGGCCTCGTGCGGAGTGGCCCCCGCGCCCGCGCTTGCGTTCGCGCTGGTGTACCACGCGGTGCACCTGGTCCCCTCTACGACGCTGGGCCTGTTGGGGATGTGCCTGCCCTGGGACCGGGATTAAGCTATCCCCCATGGCAAGCGGCGGATGGCAGGGCGAGCGGACGATGGCGGAAGCGGAGCAGGATGCGCAGGAGAACAAGGACCCCACGCGCTGCGCATGTGGGTCGCAGCACTTCGTGCTCGAGGCGTACCTCGAAGTGGACGGCGGCCGCATCACCCCCGAGCCGGTGGAGGTGGAGGCGCTCACCTGTCCGGAGTGCGGTCGCGAATACGAGCCGGTCCTCACCGCCGACGGCGGCGTCACACGCGGCGAGTTTCGCGGGTATTTCGAAGAAGACTGATACCCTCGCGGCGTGCGCCGCCTGCTGCCGTTCGCGCTCGCCGCCTGCGCCCACGCCTCGCCAGCGGGCCCCCCGGGCTTCGCCCGATCGAAGGACCGCGCTGCGGAGGTTTGCCTGCCACCCGGAGTGAAGGACTACCTGGCGGGCCTGCGCTGCCCCGGCGGCCAGGCGGTGCGGATCAAGCGGGTGGGCTCGGTGGGTAGCCGCAACACGTCGGTGGATCCCAACGACCCGCGCATCCTGCTTCAGATGGACCCGGAGCGTCCGCTGGCGCGCGGCGAGCCGGACTTCCACATCGTCGACGCTTTCGAAGCCCATTGCCCGGGCGCGGTGTACACGCTCTTCGTCGACATGTACCACTGCCCCTCGCCACTCCAACCGCCACCCGACGGCTTCACCAAATAGGCTTCTGGAAAGCTATTCAGTCCGCCACTGCCCGAATGGCGCCGGAGGGGGAGGGATCTCTTCCTCGCGGGTGCGGCCCAGGTTGAGGCCTTCGGCGGCGATGCCGATCAAGGTCACCAGCTCGTGATCGCGCCAGCCCTTGCTCGCCTCGCCGTGGAGGAAGTCGACCGCGTTGGCGCGGGTGCGCGCGCGGTGGTACGGCCGGTCGGTGGTGATGGCGTCGTAGATGTCGGCGAGCTGGAGGATCTGCGCCGGCACTGGAAAGGCGCTGCCCTTGAGCCCGTCGGGGTAGCCGCTGCCGTCGAGCTTCTCGTGGTGCCAACGGATGATGGGCAGGAGGTGGCGCAGGCTCTTGAGCGGCTCGCAGATGCGCTCGCCGATGATCGGATGCTTGTTCATCACGATCCGCTCTTTGGTGGTGAGCAGGCCGGCCTTGTTGATGATCTCGTTGGGGATGCCGATCTTGCCGATGTCGTGCAGCACGCCGCCCTGGCGAAGCGCCTCGCGCGTCTCCTCGTCGAGCCCGGCCAGCCTGCCCGCCTCCACCGCCAGCGCGCCCACGCGCTCGGTGTGGCCCTCGGTATAGGCGTCCTTCGCCTCCACCGCGTTGGCCAGCGCGAAGATCACCTGCGAGGCGTCCTCCAGCCGCTCGGTGGCGAGGCGCATCCGCAGCGCCGCGCGCACCCGCGCGAGCAGCTCCAAGCGCGGCGGGGGAAATCGCATCACCTGGTCGGCGCCGGCGTCGAGCGCGGCCACGATGTCAGCCTCGGCCTCGTCGCAGCAGGCGACGATGGGCAACAGGCGCGTGCTGGCGGCGCCCTTGATCCGGCGGGCGATGGCGATGCCGGCCTGCGATCGGCCGCGCAGGTCGATGAAGGCGATGGCAGGCCGGGCGGCGAGCATCGCGTCGGCGGCCTCGAGGGCGGACTCGGATTCGACGATGGCGTACTCGCGGTGCAACACCTCGGCGAGTACGCCGCGGAAGTGCAGGTCGCCAGCCACCAGAACGGAAATCGCCATGCGGACTGGAAGCGTAGCACGAGCCCCGGATCCCGGCCGCAAGGCGCTTGACCGCCGATGTCGGTGGGCGTGGGACCGGCGACTTCAGGAGCCGAGTCCCACCCAGCTGGAGCCGTCCGGGTAGATCTCGCGCTTCCAGATGGGGGCGTCCTTCTTCAGCGCCTCGATGGCATGCCTGCACGCCTCGAAGGCGTCGGCGCGATGCGGCGCGGCGGCGGCGATGACCACAGACAACTCCCCCGGCTCCAAGGCACCCGTGCGGTGGTGGATGGCCACCCGCGCGCCCCACCTCTCCCGCGCCACGGCGGCGATGTGGCCAAAGATGCGCAAGGCCATCTCCGGATACGCCTCGTACTCCAGGCGCACCACCGCCTTGCCGTGGTTGCTGGAGCGGACCGTGCCGGTGAAGCTGACCACCGCTCCGCAGTCGGTGCCGACGACTTCGCGCAGCGGCGCCTCCGCGCTCAGCGGCTGCGGACCGATGCTGTGGGGGCCGGCGCCGCCGGAGACGGGCGGGATCAAGGCCACCTCGCCGCCGTCGCGCAGCTTGCGCTCGGGCGCCGAAAACTCCTGATCGACGGCGAGGCGCAGCTTCGTCGCCACTGCCTGCAGGGCGGGGTGGCGCGCGCAGGCCGCCGCCAGCGCGTCCGCAGCGGTGGCGCCGTCGGGCAGATCGAGCGCGTCCGAGGCAGCGCCCGCGCGCTCGCGAGCAGCGGCAAAATAGAGGACCGTCACGCGCATGTCGGACCGTAATCTAGCAGGCGTTGACGCTGGATGGGGCGCTCTCTATTGTGCGCAGCCCTTATGGCCGAAGCGCACAACCTGTCGGTCGACGAGTGCCTGGCGCTGCTCAAGGACGCCTCCCTGCGTCCCGAGAGCATCGCGGAAGAGATGGAGTGCGCCGGCGTCGTCCGGCCACGGCCCGCCGACGTGCAGTCTGCCCGGGACGCGCTGGCGAAGCTGCAGACGGAGGCGGTGGCGCAGTCCGCCGGGCTTGTGGGGCCCGACGCGCGTGGGGTGGCCGGCTCCATCTCCTCGCTGCCCGAGATGCTGGCGCTGGCGCTGGTGCACGCCGCGGGGCGGACCGGGCGGCAGGAGGTGCTGTTCGAACTGGCCACCGCGCAGAACAAGGCGCTGGCCAAGGAGGCGAAGCGCGAGCTGCAGAAGCTCAAGCAGCGCGGCGTGCAGGTGCAGGAGCTTCGTCCGCAGGGGAGCCCGGTGTTGAAGCCGCTGCCCGAGACGGAGGCGCCCGCCTGCTACGCAAGCAGCATCGACGCGTACGGAGAGCGCGCGGTGTGGTGGGCGCGGCCGGGGCGGCAGGGCGTCGAGGTGGTGCAGGTGGTGCTCTCCGACTCGAAGGGGATCCTCACCGCCGACGCGCTGGCGTTGTCGCGGCGAAGCTGGCGCGAATTCGTCAAGCGCCTGCCGAAAAAAGGCGTGGTCACCAGCGTCGAGATCCCCAAGGACCACGCGCGGCAGCTGATCGCCGAGGCGGAAGCGGCCGGGGCGCGCAACGGCTTCTCGCCGCCACCCGCGTA
>DASRTX010000055.1:0-2650 GCA_035655715.1 Myxococcales bacterium
AAGATGCCGCAGGCTTCTTCCGGCACTGCGGGTATAACCGTCTCGAATGATCCGCGGTTCGCTATAGCACCACAGATGACGATTTGCGGTTGAGAGGCGGTCAGCTCGCCGCGGTGTCGCGGATGTTCGGCGGCAGGGCGATGCCGGCAGCCTTGAACAGTGGCCCAGCAGTGCCGGTGGTGGGCGTGCGCAGCCTGATCCGCTGACCCTCCTTGGCCAGCGTGACCACCTGTAGCCGGTCAAGGTCGCGCAGCACATCGTCCCATTCCGGGGTGAAGCCTGCGGCCCGGCAGCGCTCGAACAGCTCCTTCTGCAGCACCAGGGCGAGGAAGGAGCAGAAGACGTGGCCACGGATGGCGGCGTCGGAGGAGTGATAGATCGGGCGCGGGCGCAGCACGCTCTTCGTTTTGCGGAACAGCGTTTCGACGCCGAGGAGCTCGCGATACCGCAGCATGGCCTGCAGCGGCGTGACGTGGGCGTTGGTGCGCAGCACGAAGATGCCGTCGTATCTGGCCTCCTCGGCCAGCTTGCCGGCGTCGATTTCGAAAGCCGGCCCGGGTTTGCTCTTGCCGCCCTTCGCGTCGGGTGGTGCGACGCGGCGCAGGTAGCGGCGGTAAGCGGAGTTGCCGATCAGCGCCTTGTCGCCGCGCGGCAGCTGCTGCTCGAGACCGGCGATGATGGCTTGCCGGTCGGCGCGGTCCTTCTCAGCCGCGGCTTCGTTGCGGCATACGATGTAGCGCCGGCCGGCGTGGCGCACCTCCTTGGCGAAGAGCTGGGTCTCGGCGCCGTTGGCGCGCTCGATGAGCAAGGGGGTGAAAGCACGCTCATCAGCCAGCACCACCGCGCGCACGAGCCGGTCGGTGCGCTCGCGCGCGCCGAGGATGTACTCGAGACCGCGCTCCTCCAGGCCCTCGAGGGTGGCGGCCGAGATCATGCCGCGATCAGCGACGATGCAGACCCGGCCAATGGCAAAGCGCCCGCGCAGGCGGTCAACCACGGGCAGAAGCACCCGGACATCGGCGGTGTTGCCCGGCATGATCTCCGTGCAGATCGGTCGCCCCTCGGCGTCGATCACCACGCACAGGATCAGCGGCATCAGGTCGGGCCTGTGGTCCTTTGCGTGGCCCCGCTGCCCGAGCGTCTCCCCGCCCGCGCCTTGGAAGCTGAGCGAGGTGGTGTCCATGAACACGATGGAGAGCTCGCTGAACAGGTCGCGCCGGCGCGCGAACAGCGCCTCCTCGATCTGGTCCTTGACGCAGCGCGGGGCGAAGGGTGTGGCATGCGCCTGGCCGCCGTCCGCGGCGTCCAGCTCCTCTCCGAGCCAGGGCGGGTCCCATCGAACGCGTTCGATGGGCACCCGTCATGGCGCGGTCGAGGTGGTGCAGCGCCAGCTCGTCCGTGCCCGGGACGGTGTAGTCCTCGATCCACTGGTCGCAGGCCCGGTCGGAACCAGAGGCGAAGAGCCGGTGCAGGACGGTGGCGAAGATGGCGCGCTCGACGTCGAGCTCGAAGCCGCGCCCGGCAAGCAGCTCCTTGATCACCGCCTCGCAGCCGGTCTGCTCCCACAGCCGGCCGAACAGCAGGGGGCCGCCGATGCGACGGGTGGACAGGTGCAGCCCCTCGGCATCTCGCTCCAGGGCGGAGAGCAGCATGACCTGATCGCAGAGACGGGCGCCGGAGGCGAGCAAGCTGGCCAGTGCGCCGGAGGCAGCGAGCTCGTCGGCGCGGCCGAGGGTGGCAATGACGTGCTGGCGATGCACGCCATCCTCCCGACGGTTCTCGACGATCTGCAGGTAGGTGCGGGGCCCGGAGGGCTTGAGGCGGAAGAACATGGCACTCTGGGGAGAGCCCCACTTCGCGGGCCGATTCGCCAGCCAAAAAAACATGCATGGTGGTTAGGCGTGGCACCACATTTTCAGTGCCGGACCCGCTCTGGAGGCGAAAAGCTCAATGAAATCAGACCCCCAAGTCCGTGAGGTCGCGTCTCACTGTTCAAGTTCGGCCAGAGCGAGATGGCCGGGCGCGCCAAGTCGCGCGTCGGCACCTCCAGGTAGCCGCCGTCGAGCGGATCCAGCATGAACACGCGGCTGAGGTCGCGCGGGTCGCGGCGGACCAGCAAGGGATCCGGCCGGTCTCGCGCCGTGATCCAGGCGCGCAATGCCGGGCTGAAGTAGGTCAGATGATCGATCCTGATCCCGTTCCGCTGCAGGCTGCGGCGCAGAATGGGCAGGAAGTCCACTAGATAGGCCCGCGGATCGCGTGGGACCGGAATGGCGCCGCCCTCGGCCGCGAACGCAACCACACCGTCCTGCCAGCGGCGCAGCGGCGACTGGCCGTCGAGGCCGGCATGCGGGCGCAAATGGTAATATTTGGCGATGGCGACCGCGAGCCAGCGCTCCAGTTCCTCCAGGGTCAGACAAGCGGCCTTGTCGCTATCGTAAGCACCGCGCTGGCCAACATTGGAGAACGTCGTGCCGGGCAGATCGTGCACCAGTCCCATCAGCGTGCCGATCACCCGCTCGACGATGCCGCCGAAATGCGGCTGACCCGGCGGCCGCCACTCGATGGTGATGCCGTGCTGGGCACAGCCGCGCTCGAAAGCCTGGGAATGGAACTCGGGGCCATTATCGACGCCCAGCCGGCGCGGCTT
>DASRTX010000056.1:0-3109 GCA_035655715.1 Myxococcales bacterium
GGTGGCGGACATGACGGTGGGGTTGTCGGGATCGACCGTGAAGCGGATGTCGGGAGAGGCGACGCGCCCGTAACGGCCCGAGGGGTCGTTGAGCCGCACGCGAGCGCCGGTGGTGGGATCGCCGAGGACGCCGCCCACCCGCAGCTCGCCCGTGGTGTAGTCGATGAAGTTGATGAAGCCTGAGCCTCCGCTCAGCGAGGATTGCGCGACGTTGATCAGGCCGGCGATGTACAGGTCCGCTCCCGCCGGGCCGCCCAGCACGCGGTTACCCACCACGTGGGCTTCCCAGGTGGAGAGAGGCGCCGGCAGATCCGCGATGGCCAGGCCGCTGGAGGGCGCCGGCGCCGCGTTCAGACCGTAGGGGAGCGGCGCCTGCCCGAAGAGCTCCTGCCAGGTGAGCGCGTTCGCCGGGAACTCGACGACGGTCTCCTTGGGGACCACGATCACGTGCCCGTTGACCTTGATGGTGCCGCCGCAGTGCGGATTGGCCGCGCAGGCGGGATCGAGCGTGGCTTCCTGGATGAAGCCGGTGATGTCGAACTGCGTGGATGCGGGCATGGGTAGCTGCGCCCTTGCCGGCGCGCCGGCCATCGCGGCGGCCGCCGCGGTGAGCGCGATCAAGTTCTTGGACAAGAATGTCCCGTACCTGCCTCTGCCTGGGTCTTTCGACCAGGTTGCGATGCGCATGAGCGCCTCCAGCCCTTCCGGATCCGCGAGGACCTGTGTGAAGCTGCCCCCCATGGGCGGAGGTGGGAGACTGCATTGACAGTGCCACGCGCAATGTATTGAAAATGCAGGCAATGGCATTGCCGGCGCGTTCGAGATTCGTATCGCCAAGCGGATCGGCGCGGCCGCCGCAGTCGAGATGGATACGGAACGAGTGAAGTTTGCTTGTAAAAGTCTGGTATCCGCGCTTTGCCATGACCGCGTACGATTCCGTGACTCGCGCCGCGCGACACCTTTTTTCGCGCGCAATGCGAAAAGAATTCGCGCCATCGCGCCAATGGGGATCCCCTTCTTGCGCGGGCGCGCGCTGGATTTTCGCGTTCACGCTCTTGAATGCCGGACTGCGCCGGACGCCGACTCGCGCCTGCGGCGCCTTGTTGCGGCGCGTGTCCAGAGGAGCCCGCCGGGGCCGCCCGCGTGCTGCGGGGCCGGCGGCGGGCCGGGTACAATCGCCGCCCCATGAAGACGAGCGACCTCCACGTCGAGAGCAACCGGCCGCTGCTCCCACCCGCCATCCTCCTCGACGAGCTGCCGCTGGGAGAGGCTGGGTCGCTGGCCGTGTCGCGCGCCAGGGAGGAGATCATCGGCATCCTTCGCGGCGAGGACGATCGGCTCATCGCCGTGGTCGGTCCCTGCATTACCGGCGGTCAGGGGCGCACCGGTGGCGATCGAGGACATTCCCTTCGCGTGGCTTCTCGGGGCTGCACGAGAGGGCTTACTTCGCTCGGAGGCGAGGAGCCGGGCGGAGCCGGAAGCCTCCGGGTAACCCGAGCTGTGGGCTGGCGGTGCGCTCGTTGTGGCTCTATGCTCACGATATGACCGCCAAGGAGCAGGTGCTTGCCGAGGCGCTGCGGTTGCGGCCGAGCGATCGGGCGGACCTCGCGGCAGCCCTGTTGGCGAGCCTGGACGAGGCCGAAGACGTGGGAACAGCGGCGGCGTGGGACGCAGAGGTCTCGCGTCGGGCGGCCGAGATCGATTCCGGCAAGGTCAAGCCGTTCTCGGCGGAGGAGTTCGCGCGTCGGCTCCGCGATGAATCGGCTTGAGTTCCACCCGGAAGCCCTCGACGA
Organism: Myxococcales bacterium; assembly: GCA_035655715.1. Classification (GTDB taxonomy): domain Bacteria; phylum Myxococcota; class Myxococcia; order Myxococcales; family 40CM-4-68-19; genus 40CM-4-68-19. The sequence goes on from DASRTX010000056.1 coordinate 1,794, forward strand.
TGCCAAGCATGCGCGCCGTTGGTACGCGGAGCGCGCTGGACTTCGCCGCCTTGATGCCTGAGGCGGGCAGCCCGGGCCCGACGGACACCCGGAGGCTGCGTCTGCACGGCTTTCCGCATGCACTCGTCTATCGGGTAAGGACGCCGGTCGTCTTGGTGCTCGCGATCGCCCACGAGCGACGGGACCCTGGCTACTGGCGCACGCGGTAGCGGCCAGCGAGGAAGCCCTCGACGTCGATGCGCCAAAGGGAGCCCAGTCGGACGCAGGGCAGGGCGCTCTTCGCGCACAAGCTGTAGACCGTGGACACCTTGATACCCAAGCGCTCGGCGGCCTTCTTCGGCGAGACGAGCCCCTCCGATCCGTGCAGCACCAATGCAGCAAACTGGCCGGCATGGCCCGGGTACGTTGGGACGTTCGGGGAAGTCGTCGTGCTCGTAACCCCGCGAGAAGTGAAGGGACGGGACGCGTCGGGCGCTGCGGGATCCGGCCTGGCTCCACTTCCTAAACCGCAGGCCACAGGTTCGAGTCCTGTTGGGGGCACCAGTCGCCCCCCTTTCGTCGGGCGACGCGCACGAGCCGTTCCAGCATCGGCCCTCGACGCGCTTGAGCATCCCCGATATCCCAGCCCAGCGTCGGTGAGCTTGGGTACGTCGATGCCAATGTCTTCCATGGCTGGCCTCCAGCCTTACGGCACACAACCGCGTGCACCATTGTGGGGCATCGGCTACCACGCGTGGTTGCGGCCAGCCGCTTCATCCCATTGTCGACCGGGGGTCGGATCAATATTGACGTCGACGAAGCCGCTTGCCGCGCGCGCCGGCTTCGGGAGTCGTGCAGCCGGAAGCGCGCGCTAGGCTTGCTTGCATGAGCCCTGTGGGATCGGGTCCTGAAGGCAAGCGCGGAGACGGCCCGCGCGTACGGCTGCTCTCGCGCGATCCAATTCGGCCAGCAGCTCCGACGCGGCCGGCGCGACCCAGGCGACCCTCCAGGGGCAGGGCGAAGGCCATCCACGCCATCCCTGCCGCGAATCCGTGGACTAGGCGGAAGACGGCAGTGTGACGCCATCCCGGGTCGGGACCATGCAGTATAAAGCGACCCGGCCGGGCACCGGAGCTGCGGAGGACACATGAGCGAAAAGAGTCCGGTCCAACCCCTCGACGAGCTCTACATTCCCAAGCGGCGCCGGCTGACGCATACCTACCTCCCCGGTCCGCAGGGCCCGGCCCTCCATTTGTACTACGGGACGACGGAGGTCTGCTTCGACGAGCCGCACATGATTCCCTTTGGCGAGCAACTGCTGCAGCACGAGCGTTTTG
>DASRTX010000057.1:0-4234 GCA_035655715.1 Myxococcales bacterium
GAGAAGATGGGAGCCTGACGACACCCCACGGACGTGCGCTACCAGGCGATCGGGTAGCCGCCAGTGTCGAGCACGGACGGGACAATGCCCTCGCGCGCCTCCATGATGTTCACTGGCGTATAGCGGTGCAGGCGCGAGAGCTGCTCCAGCTGCGCCTCCACCTCGCCGGCCGGCAGCACCGCGCAGAGCGCCGTGCGCGCGCGATCGATTGCGCGCTCGCGGCTCTCGGCGCAGAAGAAGCGGCAGAGGGCGTCGCGCAGCTCGGGACGGTCGTCGGTGGCGAGCGTGCGGCCGAGGATCGAGTCCATCGCGTAGACCTCGATGGCGCAGTCGGCCAGCGCCGCCAGCACTTCCTGCCGCTGCTCCAGCGCCGGCCCCAGCGTCGCCGCCCAGCGCGCCGCGAAGATGAACTCGCGCTTGGCCATCTCCGCCCCACGACGCTCGGCCGCAAGCCGGCCCATGGGCGCAGGAAAGAATTTCGGGTCGGCGAGCTCCTCGTCGAGCCGCGAGACCGCCTCCATCAGCGGCATCTGGCCCTTCATCGCGCGCTTGAAGATCATCCCGGGAATGAGGAGCCGGTTGATCTCGTTGGTGCCCTCGAAGATGCGGTTGACGCGGTTGTCGCGGTACGCCCGCTCCACCGGATAGTCGGTGACGAAGCCGTTGCCGCCGTGGATCTGCAGCATCTCGTCGATCAGCGAGAACATCCACTCCGACCCGGTGATCTTCATGATGCTGGCCTCGATGGCGTATTCCTCGATCGAGGCCATCACGTGCGCTGCGTCGCTGCGATCGCCGATGGCGTCGTCGATGGCGCCGGCGGCGCGGTAGGTCATCGACTCCACCGCGTAGGTGTTGGCGGCGGCGCGGGCGAGCTTCTCGCGCACCAGCCCGAACTCGGCGATGGCCTTGCCGAACTGCTTGCGCTGCGCCGCGTACGCGGTGCCGGTGCGCAGGGACCACTTCATCCCGCCCGAGGAGAAGGCCGCCAGCTTGAGCCGGCCCACGTTGAGGATGTTGAAGGCGATCTTGTGACCCTTGCCGATCTCGCCCAGCACGTTCTCCACGGGGACCAGCGCGTCCTCGAAGATCAGAGGGGTCGTCGAGCTGCCCCGCAGGCCCAGCTTGTGCTCCTCGCGGCCGGTGCTGAAGCCGGGCGTGCCGCGCTCGACGATGAAGGCGGTGAAGCCGCCGCCGTCCACCTTGAGGAAGACGACGTAGACGTCGGCGAAGCCGCCGTTGGTGATCCACATCTTGCCGCCGTTGACGACGTAGTGCTTGCCATCCGGCGCGAGGCGCGCGGTGGTCTTCGCTCCCAGCGCGTCCGAACCGCTGCCGGCCTCGCTCAGCGCGTACGCCGCCACCTTCCTGCCGGCGGCGAGGTCGGGCAGGTACTTCGCCTTCTGCGCCGGCGTGCCGAAGAAGACGATGGGCAAGGTGCCGATGCCTGTGTGCGCGCCGAAGGTGGTGGCCCAGGAGCCATCGCCAGCCTGGGACTCGGCCACCAGCATCGAGGTCACCTTGTCGAGGCCGAGGCCGCCGTACTCCTCGGGGACGTCGACGCCGAGCAGCCCAAGCTCGCCGGCCTTGCCGATCAGATCGCGCAAGAGGCCGTAGTCGTGGTCGACGAAGCGGTCGCGCTTCTCGACCACCTCGACGCGCGTGAACTCGCCGCCGGTGCGGAAGAACTGACGCTGGTCGGAGGTGAACTTCTCCGGGGTCATGAAGGGCCGTGCCCCGACGGGCTGGAAGAGGAAAGAGCCACCGCGGTCGGGGACTTCGGTGTTGGAGAGATGGGCCTCGGCCATTCTATGGACCTCCGATGACGCACTGCGTCCTGGATGAGTATCTTGACTTGACGCTACGCGCAAATCAAATGCGCATCGCTGGTGACTCCGACCAGCCGGGCTGGCGCGTGCGTGCCTTCCCGGAGTGCCTTGCACAGTGAACACGGCTGCGATAGCGAGGAACGCTGAATGGCAAGCAAATCCCAAGAGGCGGTGATCGGGGACGGCAGCCTGCACGTCGGCGACCGGGTCGTGTATCCGAACCAAGGCATCTGCCGCATCACCGGCGTTTCCACCAAGAACATCGCCGGCCAGAACTGGGAGGTGGTCACGCTCTCGCGCGAGGAGGACGGCGCGACCGTGATGGTGCCCAAGGCCAAGGTGATGGGCATCGGGCTGCGCAAGGTGGCCGACGTGGCGGCCATCGACAAGGTGTTCGACGACCTGGCCTCGCCCGACACCAGCCCGCAGCTCGACTGGAAGGTCCGCCACCGCGAGAACGCCGACCGCATGAGCGGCGGCGGCCTCTTCGGCACCGTGGAAGTGCTCAAGGGCCTGCACGCCCTGAGCCGCGTGCGGCCGTTGCCGGCGAAGGAACGCGAGCTCTACGACAACGCGCGCCATCTCCTGGTGGGCGAGATCGCCGCCGCGATGAACATCCCGCTGCACGTGGCAGAGGACAACCTCGACTACGCGCTCTGGCCGCCGGAAGGGATGAAGCGCAAGGGCAAGGTGCTGCCGCCCGCCACGCTGGGACCGCCCGCGCCCGCCGCGGCCGGCGCCGAGGACGACCTCGGGTTCGAGGACGAAGAGATGGCGGAGGAGGAAGCGGCCCCGGCGGCGACGGCGCCGGCTGCTGCCGCCAGCGAGGGCGAAGAGGAAGAGGGCGAAGAGGAGGCGGCGACGGAGCCCGAGAAGAAGCCGGCGGAGAAGCCGCGGCCCCACAAGGCGGAGAAGGAGCCCCACAAGCCGGAGAAGGAGAAGCCGGCTCACGCTCCGCACGCGCCGACGCATGCCCCGGCACATCCGCACGCTCCGCATGCCCCGGCACATCCGCACGCTCCGCATGCTCCGGCACACCCGCACGCTCCGCATGCTCCGGCACATCCGCACGCGGCCACGCGCGCGCCGCCGCCAGCCAAGAAGGCGGCGCCGGCGAAGAAAGCGGCTCCGGCGAAGAAGGCGGCGCCGCGCCCGGCGGCCAAGAAGGCGGCTCCGCCCAAGAAAGCCGCGCCGCCGCCCAAGGCGAAGGCGAAAGGAAAGCGATGATCCGCATCGTCACGCTCTCGGAGTTCCCGCCCGACGTCATCGACTTCGTCTCCCGGCGCGTGCACGCGGCCTACGGCATGGGCTCCGAGCTGGAAGGCGAAGGCGACATGCCGCGCGGCTCGCTCGACGACGAGCAGTCGGCCTACGACGCGGTCAAGGCGGTGGAGGAGATGGACGACGACGTCGCCCTCTATGCCGACGACAAGATCATCTACCTGACCAGCGAGCCGCTCACCGCGCCCGAGGGGCCCATGGGCCGCGGCCCGGTGGACGGGTTCGCGCAGTACGGCGGCGGCAAGGCCATCGCCACCGCGCACGGGCTCGCCGACAAGGGCATGCCCATGGAAGTGGGCCTGGCCAAGCGCGCGGCGCACTACATCGGGCACCTCTGGGATCTGCACCACTGCTTCGATCCGCGCTGCGCCATGCACCCGGGCTGGTCGCCTGGGTTCGCGCAGTACCCGGAAGTGGCGCTGTGCCTCTTCTGCCGCGAGAAGAGCGAGCGGAAGATCAAGCTTGGCAGTACGTAGGGCGGCGCTCATCGCGCTGATCGCGCTCGGGGCTGGATCGCTCGCCTTCGATCTCTCGCTGGGGGCGCGCTTGCCCTCGGACCAGGACTGGGCGGAGGCGGCAGGGGCCCTGCGGGGCGCGGGGCGCGCCGGGGATGCGGTGCAGATCTGGCCGCCCTGGGCAGAGCGCGCCCGGCTCTTCGTCGACGCGATGCCCGTGCTCGCCGAGGAGCGGCTCGACGACGCGGACTTCGTGGGCGTGCAGCGCCTCTGGATGCTGTCGCTGCCGCGCACGCCGTTCTTCCGCGATCCCGGAGCTGCGCTGCGGGCGCGCGGCGCGGTCCCGGCGGAGGGTCGGCGGTTCGGCGCGCTGCTGCTGCAAGGCTGGGATCTGCGCCTGCCAGAGGTCGCGGCCGATCTCACCCGGGCTTCCGAAGAGCATGAGGTCGACTACGTGGCGCGGCGCTGCGTGCGGGTGGCCGTTGGCGGCCGGTTCGTAGCGCGCGGCTCTGCCGGGGCCGCGCTGCACGTCCGAGCCGGAGTGATTGGCGAGCGCGCCTACGATGCAGGACGGCCCGAGATCGTCGTGCTCGTCTCCGCCGACGGAGTCGGGTTGGGCAGCTTGCGCGTGCCGCGCACCGAGCGGGATGGGACCGGCTGGCGCCGGCT
>DASRTX010000058.1:0-4063 GCA_035655715.1 Myxococcales bacterium
ATCGCCGAGGCCAATCTCGAAACGATCCAGCACGAAGGCCCCGATCGTCTGGAGAAGCTTCTCGCCGGAATTCGGGGACACGATACGTAAGATTCCGTAAGGTGTCCCCGAATTTACTGACGCGGCGTCTCCGGTGGCTGCTGGGCCGCCTGCCCGTGCGCTGCCCAGAGCGGCACGCTGTGGCGCTCGCGCTCGCGGATCTGGAAGATGCGGAAGTTGTCCACCTCGCGCATGATCCCGGTGTTCGTCTCGTAAATCTGCCACGAGGCGCTGCGGTCGGAGCTCTTGAACCAGATCATGCTCGCGTCGCCCGACATCTCCGGCCGCAGGACCAGGTTGTTGTCGATGGACATCTGCGACTCCGGCTGCCATCCCGGCGGGCGCAGGAGGAAGACGCGCTCTCCGTCGGCGTACTGCACCGCCAGCGCGCCGCAGGCCTCGTCGCCGGGCTGGTAGCACTGCACCGTCGCCATCTGCTTGCCGCCGCACTCGATGATGTTGGGATCGACGGCGCGGCACGACCCCATTCCGGAGCGGAAGTGCGACATCCGCGGCGTGGTGCAGATCGCGCCGAGCAAGAGGAAGAGAGACCATTTCATGAAGTCACCTCCGCGAGGCGCCGCGTCACGCGGTCCGCCCAGTCCCCCTCGATCTCGCTGCAACCGGCCCTTCTCTGCAAGCGCAAAGCGGCGGCGGGGATGCTGCCGCTGCCGGCGAACGGGTCCAGGACCAGGTCGCCGGGACGGGACCACTGGCGCAGCAGCGGCTCCAGCACCGCGAAGGGCTTGTGGTTGGGGTGGCTGCCCCAGCGCCCCGCCTCGCCCTCGTCGTCGTAGCCCGCCGCCACGCACCAGACCCGCTGCGGGTCTTCGGGGCGCAGCGCAGGCAGCGGCTCGCGGAGGAAGACCAGCGCGGTCTCGTACACGCGCAGGAGCTGCTCGTTTCCCTCGCGCTCCGATGCGCGCTTGGCCCAGACGAATTCCCCCGCCTCCCCGTATCCCAGCTCGACGGCGACGGCGCGGATGGGCTCCTTCCCGAGGAAGTTGGTCCACACCACCAGGGGTCCAACGACGCGCGCGGCAGCCCTGGGCAGCCATTCCCCGGTGAACTTGCGGTAGGCGCGGACATCCTCGAAGCGGACGACCGGGTCGCGGTCGATCTTCACGCCGACCCGCTTGTCGCGCAGATCTCCGCCCTTGCGGCGCCGGGTCAAGAGGCAATATGGCGGGTCGGTGAGCAGGAGCCCGGCGCGCGCGTCCCCGAGCACGCGCCGGTAGGTCTCTTCCTCGCGCGCGTCGCCGCGTACGCAGGCGGTCACAGACGGACGCGGATCTCGTAGCGGCGGTTCTTGGCCTTCTTCGACTTGGTGTCGTCGGGCTTCACCAGCCGCTCGGAGGAGCCCTTGCCCACCGCAATGATCTCCTTCTCGGGGATGCCGCGCTTGACCAGCTCCTTGACGATCACCGCGGCCCGCTTCTCGGAGAGCTCCTTGTTGTGCGCTTCGTTGCCCGAGGAGTCGGTATGTCCAGAGACCTCGAACTTGAAGTTCTGCACGCCACTGGAGTTGAGCTTCTTCTTGGCGTCGATCAGGGCGGTGCCAAGGTTCTGCAACTTCTTGTCGCAGTTCTTGTCGAACTGGTCCGAGTCGGTCTTGAAGGTGCACTGGTTCTTGCGCCCCTCCTCGAGGAGCTTCTTGTTGACGGTGGACTCCAGCTCCTTGGTGGCGGCGCCGCCGGCGACCGATTTGGCGACGTCCCAGGGAGCCTGCGCGAGCATCAGGGCGACGAGTGCAAGGGTCATGGCGCGCGCAATCTAGCCCGTCTGGCGCCGTCTTGCAGCCGTGGTAGGCTCGTGACAGAGAGCAGCGAACACCTGCCCCGGAGACTCCATGGCGTTCGTCGTTGCCGAGCCTTGCATCGCCTGCAAGTACACCGACTGCGTGGCCGTCTGCCCCGTGGACTGCTTCTACGAAGGCGCGAACTTCCTCGTCATCCATCCTGACGAGTGCATCGACTGCGGCGCCTGCGAGCCGGTCTGCCCGACCAAGGCCATCTTCCCCGAGGACGACCTGCCGGAGAAGTGGAAGGAATACACCGCGCTCAACGCCGACCTCTCCACCAAGTGGCCCAACATCAACAAGCAGAAGGATCCGCTGCCCACCGCCGAGGAGAACAAGGAGAAGGAAGGAAAGCGGGGCGCGCTGTCGATGGAGCCCTTCGCGGGCTGACTCCGGTGTCTGACCTCGCACCCGGCCTGCTCATCGCCGTCCCGCAGCTGGAAGATCCCAACTTCAGCCGCTCGGTCGTGCTGCTGGTGGAGCACAACGAGTCGGGGGCCATGGGCATCGTCTTCAACCGGCCCAGCGACATCGAGCTGATCGAGATCGGCAAGGAGCATGGCATGGCCGTGCACGCCGGCGCGGGCCACGCGTACATCGGCGGGCCGGTCCAGCGCGAGCGGGGCTTTCTCGTCCACCGCCGATCCGAGGTCGGCGACTCCGTGCAGCTCGAGGACGACGTCTTCCTCTCCGTCTCCACCGACGCGTTGCGGGCGCTGCTGGTCGGCGACCCGGGGGCGTACCGCCTCTGCCTCGGCTATGCCGGTTGGGGCCCCGGGCAGCTGGAGAACGAGATGGTGGCGGGCGGCTGGCTGAACTCGGGAATCTCTTCCAAGCGCATCTTCGACACGCCGGTGGAGAAGATCTGGGAAGCGGTCATCCGCGACCTGGGAATCGACCCGGCCTTTCTCATGCAGGGCGGAGGGAAACAATGAGGAACGTCTGCGGGATGGCAGCACTGGCTCTCCTCTTCGCCTGCGGCGGAGGCAAGGCGGCGCGGCCTGGTGGCGCGCTGGAGACCACTCCGTCGTGGCTCGCGGAGGGGAGCTGTGCCATCAAGGCGGACGGCGGCAAGCGCCTGCAGGGAGTGGGTGTGGCCAGCGGGGCTGCGCATCCGCAGCAGCGCCGGCGCGCGGCGGACGAGGCAGCCCGCGAGCAGCTGCAGACCGGCGTGGATGCGCTGGCGCAGGCGCTGGCGAAGCTGAGTGAATCGAAGCAGGCCGACGTGGGCGAGACGGTGAAGACCCTGGCGCGGCGTGCCGCGTCGCAGGTGGCGGGCATCCGCGACCACTGGGTGACGCCGGACGGCGACGAGCGCGCGCTGGCGGTGGTGGATCTGGATGCGTTCCGCAGGGCGCTGCAGGGCGTAGAGGGGGACGAGAAGATCAAGGGTGAGATGATGACGAACGCGGAGAGGGCGTTCGAGCAGATCGCGGCGAGATGAAGGACGATCTCGACAAGAAGGAGCAAGGCCCGCTGGAGGCCCGCGCCGAGCCGCCGGTGGTGGCGCGGCTGATCCTCGAGATTCGATCGGACGGGACCCGGACCATCGCCCGCGGCCTGGCAGAGGACGTGGAAAGGGGCGAGCGAGTAAAGGTGGAGGCTGAGGGAGCCAATCCGCTGCAGCTGGTGCTCTCGCTGCTGAAGTCGTTGAAGGATGTTCCCGCGCTCGCGCGAAGCTTTGCCAGGGGCCTGTTACCCGGTCGCCGCAAATAACCTCGCTGCGAGTGCCGAGATGTCCCGCGGCGGCTCCGTGCATGGATGCCCGTCGGTCCAAAGCGCCTGCGCCGCGCGCTCCCGCAGCAGCAGCTGCAGCGAGGACCGCGTGCCGTAGCCGACCGCGTCGGCATGGACGCACGCGCTCTCCAGCGGTTCGGACGCGTGCGCGGTCATCGGGGCGCGCCACGCGTGCACGTCGGGCTCCAGCGCCGCGAAGGCGGAGGCCACGCTGCGCTCGCGGGTGCCCTCGCCCGCGCCGAAGCTGCGCTCGGTGATCACGTGGACGCGCCCGGGCTCGAGCGCCAGATGGCTGACCGCGAACCCGTCGCCCCAGGTGACGAAGGCATCGTGCAGGTCGGCGTAGACGAGGTGGAAGCCGTTGTGGCGATCGCCGCGCAGCTCGCCCAACGCCTGGCGGAGACCGCGCGCGCTGCCGGCTTGCAGCGCCTCGAGCACCAGCAGCCCGCGGCTCTTGCGCGCCGGATCGACCATGGCCCCGCGGCGGTT
>DASRTX010000059.1:0-2055 GCA_035655715.1 Myxococcales bacterium
GACGGTTCCTTGGTGGCACCCCAGCCCATCCTCACCCTTGCGCGCGAGGCGGGGCTGCTCTTCGAGGTGGACTCGGCGGCCTGCCGCAGCGCCATCCGCGAGGCGGCGCGGCATTCGCCCGGGATGTGCGTGTTCATCAACTTCTCTCCGGCCGCCGTGCAGGATCCCGAGGCCAGCCTCAACGCCATCCTCGAGGCCATCGCCGAGGCGCGCCTGCCGCGCGACCGGGTGGTGTTCGAGGTGGTGGAGGCCGACCGCTTCGACGACACCGCGCTGCTGGAGGCGGTGCTGCGGACCTACCGCCGCGCCGGCTTCCGCGTCGCGCTCGACGACCTCGGCGCGGGCTGGTCCACGCTCAACCTGGTCCACCGCCTGCGCCCTGATTTCATCAAGCTGGACGGCGGGCTGATCCGCGGCGTGCATCAGGACCCGGTGAAGGGGCTGATCGCGGCCAAGCTGCTGGAGATCGGTCGCGGCATGGGCATCGGCACCATCGTCGAGGGGATCGAGGAGGAGGCCGAGCTCTCCTGGGTGCGCGAGCACGGCGCCGATTTCGTGCAGGGCTTCCTGATGGGGAAGCCTGCGCCGGCGGCAAGGAGCTGAAGCGTGCATCCGCGCCTCCGCCAGAAGATCGCTGCGCTGGGAGGGGAGCTCACGCCCGCGGTGCGCCAGCTGCTGGCCGCCGTGGACGCGGCCTACCGCGAGGTGGACGAGGAGCGGGAGGAGCTGGAGGAGTCCATCACCTCGCTCTCGGCGCTCCTGCACCGCACCCAGGAGAAGCTGCAGGAGGAGCGCAAGGGCAAGACCGGGCGGCGTGCCCGGGGCGACCGCGCGCGGGCGCGGCTGGCCAGGCTGCTGGAGAAGAGCCGGCTGGCGGTGTTCCAGCTCTCGCCTTCGCTGATGGTCCGCGGCGCCAACGCGGCGGCGGCGAAGCTGTGCGGCCAGCCGCTTGCGGCGCTCGCCGGGCAGCCGGTGTTCGAGCTGCTGCAGCCGCTGGACAGGGAAAAGCTGTCGGCGAAGTGGACGCGGCGGCTGGCGCGCGGCGAGCCGGTGGCGAAGACGCTGGCCTGCTCGGCCAAGGGCGGCCGGGCGCTGGCCTGCGACTGGGTGCTCCTGCCCCGGCTGCGGCGCGACGGCAAGGTCGCGCGCGTCACCGCGGTGGTGCGCGACCAGACCGAATCGGTGGAGAAAGAGGTGCAGCTGCGCGAGCGCGAGGATCGGCTGGCGCTGGCCGTGTCCGGGACCTCCGACGTGGTCTGGGACTGGGACCTGCGCGGCAACCGCCTCTACCTCTCCCCCAGCTGGCGCGCGCTGCTGGCCCTGGACGCGGAATTGACCGGGTTGTCCTCGGACTGGCTGGAGCGGGTGCATCCCGAGGACACCGCCCCGCTGCGCGCGGCGCTCGCCTCGCACCTGGAAGGCCGCACCCCCGTCTTCGATCACGAGCACCGCGTCCGGCACGGGGACGGCGAGTGGCGCTGGCTGCATGCGCGCGGCGCTGCCCAGCGTGGCACCGACGGCGCGCCGGTCCGCATCGCCGGATTGATGAGCGACGTGACCCGTCACCGCGCCATGGTGGAGCGGATGGCCCACGACGCGCGCCACGACGCCCTCACCGGCCTGCCCAACCGCACCCTCTTCCTCGACCTCTTGCGCCATTCGTTCAACCGCACGCGCCGCCACGAGGACTACCGCTTCGCGGTGCTCTTCATCGACATCGACCGGTTCAAGATGGTCAACGACGCCTTCGGCCACGAGGCCGGCGATCAGCTCTTGCAGCAGATCGCGCGGCGGCTCACCTCCTGCCTGCGCGAAGGCGACACGCTCGCCCGGCACGGCGGCGACGAGTTCACCATGTGGCTCGACGACGTGCGCGGCGCGGCCGACGCGATCCGCGTCGCCGACCGGGTGCACGAAGTCATGCGCGAGACGTTCGAGATCGGCGGCCAGCGCATCCAGTCGAGCGCCAGCATCGGCGTGGCGGTCGGCTCCTCCGGCTACAAGCAGGCCGAAGACGTGCTGCGCGACGCCGACGTGGCCATGTACCGCGCCAAG
>DASRTX010000060.1:0-4052 GCA_035655715.1 Myxococcales bacterium
TCCCTCGAGTTTGAGACCGATCCGAAACGGTCCAGACGGTCGCGATACTCCAGCAGCACGCCACTACCCGACTACATCCCCGAGAGACGGACGACTACATCTCACACGATTCTTGCGGGCACGCTCCAAGGCGGGGGTCGAAAAGAATGCGGCGGGAACTCGACGTCGAAGACTCCGGAAAGCCACTCGCGCGACGCCTGGCGGAAAGCGGAAAGGAAGTCCCGATATCGGCGAACCGCCTCGATCCAGAGTCGCTTCGTCGAAGCGTGCGCCTTGGGACGCGGAGTGTGGCTGGTCTTGACGGGGCTGCCATGCGGATCCTGCGCGGTGATGTGCGAAGTGTCCTCGGTGGTCGCCTTCGGCGCGGCCGCGTCGATGTCCGCGACCAACTGGGCGACCCGGCAACTGCGCTGCTGGCCCGTGAGCGCCGCCCAGCACGGGAGCGGTGCGAGTTCGAGTTTCTCCGTCTCACTGGGGCACTGGTCGGAGAATCGATCGACGTTGGCCTTCCTGTCGACCTCCATCTCCCACCGCTTGGTCCAGTTGCGCCATCGCTGCAGCGAAGCACTGCCTCCCTCTAGGAGCGCCTGGGTGCAACTGAGCCCCGGCCACTGCTGACATCGGCTGACGAGGCCCTCCTTCACGCCGTGACTGAGAATGTAGGTGAGGCGCTCGACCTGGGCCCCTTCGTCAACGATGGGCTCCGCGGAATAGCGACGGGCGAAGAACCGCCCCCGCCAGCCGACAAGCCGTCCGACCTTGACCGCGATGTTGCTCTGGAGCCGCTGCATGAACCGGCTCATCGCGATCGCTGAAGGGGCACGTACCATTGCGTGAAAATGGTTCGAAGTGAAGACGTAGGCGAAGAGCTCCACTTCGCACTGCCGCACGGCGCGCGCCAGGATGCCGCCGATGAGCTCGTTGGTCTTTTCGCTCGGCGCCATCAGGAAGCGCGACTGGATGGTGCGGGATGTGACGAAGTAGATCGTCTGCGGGTCGAAATGTCGAACGGGATACGGCATGGCTACGGCAGCTGAGCAAGTTGAGCGCCAATTGCCCACCATACGATAGGCTCCTGCAGGCCACGCAGGGAGGGTTTCATCTTCGGAACCCGATTATGGAACACCCGTCCCAAATCGCTACAGCTGGAAATCGTGTGAGAAGTGTTTATGGCGTTTATGGCTAGGGCAGGGCTTCGATGTACCGCCAGAGCCCGCTGTTGTTGTTCGGCGTCACCATCACCCAGTGCGAGCCATCGTACGACACGCCGCCCCAGAAGGGTCCCCAGCCGCCCATTCCGGTGGGGTTCGTGTATTGCGTCCAGGTCTTGCCGTCGCCGCGCGGCGAGCGCACGTAGTACACGGAGGCCGTGCCGTTCAGGTAGTAGTTGGTCCCGTAGAGATAGTTCGGCGTTGCGAACACGCTGCTCATGTCCTGGCCATAGACCTTGGCCCAGGTGGCCCCGTGGTCCTCGCTGCGCCACATGCCGCCCACCGACGGGCTGTAGATCACGCCATTCTGCGGATCGACGAACGACTGCGCGCCGCCGTGCGTGTGGTACGCGTCCAGCACCTTGGTCCACGCGGTGGGATCGGGCACGCCGTTCTTGCGCCCGGCCGTGGTGGTGCGAAAGGTACCGCCGGTCGCGCCGAAAGCGATGGAGTTCACCAGCCAGGTGTTGCTGTCGATGAAGTAGATGTAGTGGCCCTGGCCGAAGCCTGCGGGCGGCGTGTGCTCGGTCCAGGTGGCACCGGCGTCGAACGACTCCAGGATGCCCGTGTCGGCCTGCCCGGTGCACCAGTTCTGCTTGATGCTGACCAGGATGTGCTGGTTGTTACCCGGCTCGATGGCCATGCCGTACACGTCGGCGAGCCCCTGGTAGCAGTAGTAGACGTGCGGCGTGAAGAGCTGCACCCAGTGCGCCCCGCCGTCGGTGGATTTGAAGAGGCCGTTCGCGCCGAAGCCGGCGGCGGCATAGATCACGGGCGCTTTGTTGGGATCGCGCGCCGGATCGGGATCGATGGCGGCCGCCCAGGGCCGCCCGCTGGCCACGTTGCTGGTGTCGCTGACGCTGATCTTGGCCCAGGTCTGGCCGAAGTCGACGGACTTGTAGACGCCCTTCTCAGAGGCGAAAGCGTAGAAATCGCTGGGCCGCACCGGATCGACGAGCACGAAGGTGGCGCCGCTGAACCCGGTCGCGTCGACCACGCCGGTGACGTCGTACCAGCTGTTGAACGGCGCCACGCTGGCGATGGCCATGTCGCTCTTGCTGGCGTCGGCGTGGCTGGTGGCCACCACGTGGTAGGTGCCGCCGCCGCCCGGCGCAGTGTAGACGCCCGCGTTGACCGAGCCACCCGTGGCCTCCACCACCGACCAGGTCACGGCGGTGTCCGCGGTTCCGGTAACCGTGGCGGTGAAGGTGGAGGTGTCCGCCGGCTTCAGGCTGGTGGTGTGCGGGTCGAGCGAGACCACCACCACCGGCGTGGCCGAGACGATGACCGTCGCCGAGCCGTTCATGACCGGATTCGCGACGCTGGTCGCCACCACGTGGTACGTGCCGGCCGTGGAGGGAGCGGTATACGCGCCCGCGGCGACGGCGCCGCCCGAGGCGCCCTCGGAGACCGACCACGTCACCGAGGTATCGGTGGGCCCCGAGACTGCCGACTTGAAGGTGTAGTGCCCGCCGGGCGCCAGATAGATGGAGGCCGGGCTGACGTTGACCGCCGCTGCCGGGCCGCTGACCGCCACCGCGGCCTCGGCTGTGGCACCCCCGTTGGTCGCGATCACGTGATACGTACCGCCACTCTTTGGCGCGGTGTACACGCCGGTCGTGGCGATGGCGCCGCCCGAAGTGCCCTCGCGCACCGTCCAGGTGCAGGTGGCCGTGGAACAAGTAAAGGACTGGGTGCCGCCAGCCGCGATGAAGGCCCGCTGGGGAGCGACGGAGAGCCCGCCGGTGCCGCCGTCGGAGCCCGGCCCGCCGGGGTCGCCGGGGTTTCCGGGAGCCTGCGTCATGCCGCCCCCGCAGCCGATGGACAGCGCCGCGACGACGACGATGGGCAGCAGTTGGAGCGAGACGGATCGTGCCTTCATCTGGGCCTTCCCTTCCTTGCAGGAACCGGCCGATAGTGCGCGCCGCGAAGCGGGTCCGCAAAGCCTACCCGGAGGCACGAAGCGGAGCGTGGACGGATTTATTTAACTCGCGCGGAACGGCTGTCGAGCGCATTGTGACAAAGAGTCAATTTTCACTCTGCGGCCAGGGGGGCCTGCCCGTCGGGTCAGTAATCCGGAGTGGCATGGAGATCGGTAGCAGACTTACAAGGCCAGGCCGTACAACCCGTCCCTGTATTCGCGATCTTGCGCTGGGAAGGAGCTCGTCCATGTGTTTGCGACCTGCGGTCCGGGTCCTGCTTTGTTTTCTTGGAGTGGTCGTCGCGGCCGGCTGTAACTCCAGCAACCGCGGCGGCATCCCGCAGAACCCGGGGGGGCCTGGGTCCGACGGCGGTGGCATCGACTTTGGCGGCGACGCCTCCATCGGCGTGCAGGGCGATCTGACGAACGTCGCAGCGACGGTGCACGTGGACAACGCGCTCATCTCCTTCGACCCCGTCGACGGCGCAAAGGACTATCGCGCGTATCTCGCGCCACTGATGGCGGACGGCGGCGTCGATACCGCCGCGCTTCCCGGAGCGGACGGCGGCACGGCAATGGCGGGCGGCACCTACCGCTGCGCCGGCGATCGCGAGGCGCCCACCGTGCCCGCAGACGGGGCGGCGGTGAAGCAGGGCGACTCGGCCCACACCTGGGTCAACGGCACCGTGGTGGGCGTGGCGCGGAACACGGCCGACGCGATCCTGGGTTACGTCTACCCGACCGCCGGCGCGAACACCGTGCCGGTGTACGTGCTGGGCGATCCCGCCTCCGGCAGCGACAACACCTGCGCCACCCAGCGCTGGGACGAGACGCGCGTGAAGCGCTACGTGACCTCGGACGCCGACCGGCAGGCCCTGATCGCGCAAGGGTTCCGCGACCTGGGCATCGCCTTCCACGCG
>DASRTX010000061.1:0-3047 GCA_035655715.1 Myxococcales bacterium
CGCCGAGAGAGGCGAGTTCGGCATGAGGCCGGCGTTCAGGAAGATGACGTCGACACCGCCGAATGTCTCCTTGGCGAGTTCGACGATGGCGTCGTTGTCGGACGCCTTGGTCACGTCCAGTGCCTGGTAGACCGCTTGGCCGCCGTCCTTCTCGATCTCGTCGGCGATCTGCTTGAGCTTGTCTTCGCGGCGCGCGCCGAGGACGACCTTGGCGCCCTTGCTGGCGAGCAGCTTGGCGGTGGCTTCGCCGATCCCGGACGACGCGCCGGTGATGATCACTACCTTGCCGTCGATCACGTTGATCCTCCGTTTTGGTTGCTCATGCAGTCGACGGTGACAGCCAATCCGCGAAGGTGAGAGGACTGCTTCTTCCAGGTACTGACAGGGCACCCCAGCGCTCGGCGACGGCGCCTAACCTCGAAGCCATGGACACCAAGAGCGAGATCCGCGACTTCCTCACCTCCCGGCGGGCACGGATCACTCCCGAGGAAGCGGGCGTGAAGGTCTTCGGACCGCGGCGCGTACCGGGGCTCCGCCGCGAGGAGGTGGCCACCCTCGCCGGACTGAGCGTCGACTACTACAACCGGCTGGAACGCGGAAACCTCGGCGGCGCCTCCGACAGCGTGCTCGACGCGCTGGCCGACGCACTGCGGCTCGACGAAGCAGAACGCGCACACCTGCTCGACCTCGCGCGTGCGAGCCAGCCAAGCTCGCGCAGCCGACGCCGGGCCGCCATGCCAGCCATCCGCCCCAGCGTGCAGTGGATGCTCGACTCGATGACCTCGGCCGCCGCGTTCGCCGAGAACGGCCGGCTCGACGCACTCGGCGCCAACCGACTCGGGCGCGCCCTCTATCCCGCCGTCTTCAGCGGCGGCGCGCACTCAGGCAACTGGGCGCGCTACATCTTCTTCAACCCCGAGGCGCGCAGCTTCTACGCCGACTGGGACCGCGCCGCCAGGGACAGCGTGGCGATCCTGCGATCCGAGGCGGGCCGCAACCCGCACGACCGCGAACTCTCCGACCTGGTCGGCCAGCTCGCCACCCGGAGCGAGGAGTTCCGCGGCCTCTGGGCGGCGCACAACGTGCGCCTGCACACCAAGGGCGTCAAGAGCTTCAACCACCCGATCGTGGGCGAGCTCGAGCTGAGCTTCAACCGCCTCGAGGTCGCGGCCGACCCGGGCCTGATGATCGTCGCCTACACCGCCGAACCCGGCACGCGCTCCGCGGAAGCGTTCGATCTTCTTGCCAGCTGGACAGCAACACCAGAGGGCAGTAGCTCCAACCCGGAGGACGCCCCTACCCACGAACCCGAGGCGCGATAGCGCGCCCGGAGAGGCAGTGACCACACACGGCCGGCAGCCACCGTCGCCCGCGCCGCACCTGCGCCTCTGAACTGGCCACCAACTAGCTTTCCGGCCGACGACCGCGAACTCGAGGGAGGCAGAACGGATGGCGCAATCTAAGGCGAGCCGATCGGCAGCCGCGAAGAAGGCCGCTGCCACGCGCAAGCGAAACGCGGCGAAGGGCACCACGGCGAAGAGCACGCGGTCCACCCCGACGAAGACCGCACGTCAGGTGGGCGGCAAGAAGGCAGCTTCTACTCGTCAGGCTCGCGAGGCGCAGCGCGCCGGAGCTCAGGCGAAGGGAGCGGCAGAGAAGGCTGTGGACAGCGCGGTCACCGCGGCAAAGGCTGCGGGCGAAGCGGTCAGGAGCGGCACCAAGGCGGCGGTCAACCGCTTGGACGCGTCGCGCGGCGGCGGGAGGAAGAAGCGCTAAGCAGCAAGTACACGCGAGTGCGCGCGGCAGCGGTCCGGGAGACGCTTGACGCTCGCGGTCAGGCGACCGTGGCTTTGCCCTGTTCAGGTGCCTTGCCCCCGTCGGGGGCAACGAAGCGCTTGACGAACGCGAGCGCCTTCTCGGCCACCTCCCGCCAGCCATGGTCGATCGTGAGTGCGTGACCACGGTCAGGGATCTTCTCGATCTCGGTCACGGCCTCGTTGCGCATCTGCTTCTTGTAGGCGGCATTCGCGATCGCCCAGGGCACCGTGTGGTCCTTCTCGCCATCGAGGATCAGCAGCGGTCCCCGGTCGGAGTTCTTCGGGTCCACCCTGGCCTCGGTGAACGGGTTCAGGTTGGCGTTCGCCATCTGCATCAGCGCCACGCCTGACCCGGCCACGTGGTAGGTGTCGTAGAGCCGCTTCGCCTCCTCGTCGCTCAGCGCATTCGTCCACCCGTACTTGAACTGGTCGAAGGTGAGCGTGATCGCGCGGCGTCGGTTGAACGGGTTCCTCAGTACGGGGGCGGCCGACCTCAGGGCGGAAATCGGCAGCGGCAGCACTCCTCGGAACGGTCCGGGATCGATCGCGACCGATGCCGCGGCCAGCCCGCGGTCGGCGATCATGTAGGTCAGCAGCCCGCCGGTGGAATGGCCCATCACGGCCGGCTTCCTGTCCAGCCCTCCGATCACGTCTGCGGTGTGGTCGGCAATCTGCCCGAGGGTCTTGTTGGCGAGCACGTCCGGGTTCGCCCTCGCGTCTTCGACCGTCTCCGGGTCGTCGGGCCAGTCAGGGGTGAGCGCGGCGTACCCGGCCTCCTCGAACAGCTGAGCCCAGTTGCTCCAGCTGCTTGGCAGGAGCCATAGCCCGTGGATGAACACCACCGGCGTCCTGCCACTCCGGTTCGCGCGTTCGACCTGCTGGCTCTCGCGCTCGGTGATCGTCGCCGGTCCGGTCGACGAGCCATTCGATGGGGCGGCGGCCATTGAAGTCCCCTTCCAGTCTTGCCCCCGGGCGCTCGCACCGCGGGCGACCCCGGTAGCAGTTCGGTGCACTCTCTGGCCCGTCCGTCACAAAGTCAAGGGCCGCCGCCCACCGTCGTCCTGGTGCCGATCGGCAGCCATTGGACGCGCCGCCGGACGTCTTCCGGTGCATCCGCAAACGCGCGCTCGATCTCCTTGCGTCCCTGCTGGAAGTGCTGCCAGCCTTCGTAGTGGATCGGGATGGCGGTGCGCGGGCGAATGAGGGCGCACAGCTCGATCGCCTGCTCGG
>DASRTX010000062.1:0-2655 GCA_035655715.1 Myxococcales bacterium
ATTTGAACCTCTGCCTGGTGAAGCACTAACCCGAACTTCCGACTTGAATTCACTTCAAGTCACTGAAAACAAACAATTTTCGGCCAAAAAGCCCCTAAACGTGTCCATGTAAATGAACGGATCGTGAGTATTACAGGCAACGGCGATATGCTCAGTGTCTTATGTGGACGGCCCCGGAAGTAGCAAGCCGTATTTGGTCAGCCAGAGCGCGTCCTTTAGCGCCACCGATGAGCGCCGTCAGTCCCGTCCGAAGCCTTTTGGCAGCTGGACCGTCTGGAGATCTTCAACATGACCGCGCAGCTCCAGCACGGTGTCGAGCGCTTCCGCTGTCGGGCTGTCTGCCAAGCTGGAGGGCAAGTTGTCCCGCCACTCCTGAAACCGGTCCAGCATGTCCGCCAACGTCTGCACAGCGTCAGCCCACCGTTCCGGTCGACTGCGCCGATCGGCAGGCCGACGGTATCGGACAACCACGGGCGGCTTCGTCGGGGCCGCCGCGGCAGTAACCTTGCGCCGCGCCCTGTAGGCCGCGGATCGCTCGGCGGGGGTCGCGGTGCGATCGCCGCGGGGTTTTGGTCCTGGCATCCGAGCTTGATATCTCGTGACGCGTCACGAGTGCAATAGCGTTCCTTTGTGAACCGCCGATCGCGTTGGTGAAAGATCCGGTCAGTTGCGCCCTTATGTCCGGCCTGTAGCACGGCGTTCGCCGCTGGCCATCATGGGTGTTCGCTTACGTGTCAGGCACCAATCTGTTTGGCGGGCTCGGGGCACACGACACTAAACGGTATTGCCTGAACTGTTGAATTGACCACAGCCTTTCCCATCACACTGTTCAGCGCTTCCTGCCGGATCAGGCGGGCTTTCGCCCGCCGCCTGCCATCCTGCGGGATAGCATCACGCAGTCGCTTGTGGTGCGACCGCGACACCTCCCTTCGAACGGTAGACCTCCTTGCGCGTCATCACCGCCCAGGCGATGCGCGCCATCTTGTTCGCCAGTGCCACCGTCACCAGCCTAACGGGACGGCGCTCCAAAATGGTGCGGAGCCAGCCACCGACCGCGCTGTTCCACCCGTCTGCCCGATAGACCATCGACGTGGCACCGAGCACCAGCAACTTGCGGATCTCCCGGTTGCCCGCCTTGGTGATCCGGCCGAGGCGCGTCTTGCCGCCGGTGGAGTTCTGCCGCGGTACCAAGCCGAGCCAGGCGGCGAATTGCCGCGCCGTTTTGAACAGACTGATATCCACCACTGTCGCCACGATCAGCGACGCGGTGATCGGCCCGATACCGGGGATCGTCGCCAGACGGCGGGCGGTCTCATCGGTGCGGGCATGCGCAACGATCTCGGCTTCGAAGGTCTCGATCCCTTCACTCAGATCGTTGCAGTAATCATGCAGTCCGGTGATCGCCTGTTTGGCCTGTTTGGGAATGTTCTCGTCCGTATCGACAAGTGTCATCAGTTCGTCGAGCTTTCGTATGCCTTTTGGAACGGTGACGCCGAATTCGGTGGCCAGGCCACGCATGGCGTTTGCCAGCATCGTCTGCTGCTTGACCAACAGCGATCGAGCTGCATGCAAGGCCAGGATACCCTGTTGCTCCACGCTCTTGGCCGGCACGAACTTGGCGTCGGGCCGAGAGGCCGCTTCGCAGATCGCTGCGGCATCGGCCGCATCGTTCTTCTTGCCCTTCTTCACGAAGGGCTTGACCGCTTCGGCGGCAATCAATTTCACCGTGTGACCGAGGCCGGTGAGCATGCGCGCCCAGTGATGCGCCGCGCCACAGGCCTCCATCACCACCGTGCAGCTTTCCTGTTTCTCGAAGAATGCGATCAACTCGCTGCGGCGCAATTTACGCTTGATCTCCACCTTTCCAGCCTCGTTCACGGCGTGAATCTGGAACACGGATTTGGCTGTATCCAGGCCGATCATGCTAATGCTCATGGCGGGCGGCTCCCTTGTTGCAGGTTCTGACAACCCGCACTTTGGCACATTAATGCCGTTGGGGCCGTCCACCCCATCTGTTTGTAGACGCCAGGCGCTGAGTTCCTCGGCGACGAGGCGCCTCATGCGCCGAGCGAGGATGGAGATGAAAGCGATCGCAACAAAGGCGATGAGGTGCTCCTTCGAGCGCTCGAAGATGGTGTTCAACCGCCGGTAGCGGCTGAGCCAGGCGAAGGACCGTTCCACCACCCAGCAGATGCCGGCGGGAACGAACCGTCCGTCCCGGCCGCGGGCGATGGCCTCGACGGTGATGCCGAGTGCCTGACCCGCCTCGGCCAGGCGTCTGCCCCGATAGCTGAGATCGCCGAGGGCTGGGCCGTGGAAGCCGCCACCGGCAAGTTCACGCAGAACCGGCACGATACCCTTCGTGTCGTGCCGGTTCGCCGGCGTGACATCGATCGCCAGAGGGATGCCGTATTTGTCGACGGCCATCTGGATCTTGACGCCGCGGATCTTCTTGCCCCCGTCCACGCCGCGCGCAAAGCAGCTCGGCGCCGAACGGCAGGAGCGACTGTCGATGACCACCGCGCTCGGCTCCGGAGCATCTCCGCAGGCACGCCGCCAGGTGCGGCGCAGTCTATCGAGCAGCCGGCGCCACAGGCCAAGCCGGGTCCAGCGGGCGAACAGTCCGTAGAGCGTGCTGAAGGGGATATCACAGAG
>DASRTX010000063.1:0-2508 GCA_035655715.1 Myxococcales bacterium
CCACGGACGAAGCAGCCCGAATACCGAAAGCCAAGCCAACTGACCCACTAGTCCCCCTGCACAGGGGATTTGACGGATTGGGGTGGACGGAGGACAGGCAGGCACTCGGGCGCCACTAACACTCCGATGCTGCGGGCGAGACCGGGCTGCCGTCGGATGAGGCCGGCGCGCTCCAGCGTGAGCACCATCCGGTGGACCGCTGGAGGGCTGACGCGGAAGTGGCGCTGCAGGTCGGCCTCGGCCGGGGGTCGGCCATGAACCCGCGTGTAGGCGTCGATGAAGGCCAGGTACTGGCCTTGCTGGTCGGTGAAGCGGATCCTCGGAGACGACACCCGCCGCCCCTTCGCTGTCTCTGGGCCTCGCCTGCGGGAGGGGCCGCGATGACCGTACGCTACCGGGTCGAGCTGAGCGAGGCCGAGCGCCACGAGCTCCGGGCCATGCTCAAGGGCGGCAGCCGTGCCGCGCGCAAGCTGAAGCGGGCCCAGATCCTGCTGGCGGCCGACGCCGGCCTGCCGGACGAGACCATCGCGACCAGCCTCGCCGTGAGCGGCTCGACCGTCTACCGGACCAAGCGCCGCTTCGTGGAAGGCGACCTAGCGAGGGCGCTCGACGAGGAGCCGCGTCCGGGGGCGGCCCGCAAGCTCTCGGGGCCGGAGGAGGCCCTGCTGGTGGCGACCGCCTGCTCGAGCCCGCCCGAGGGCCGCGCCCGCTGGACCCTGGAGCTGCTGGCGGGCGAGATGCTGCGCCTGACCGAGCACCAGCACCTCTCGCGCGAGACGGTGCGGCGGCGCTTGGCCGAGAACGCGCTCAAGCCCTGGCGGCAGAAGAGGTGGTGCGTCCCGCGGGTCGACGGCGAGTACGTCGCCCGCATGGAGGACGTCCTGGACCTCTATGCCGAGCCCCCCGATCCGAAGCGACCGGTGGTGTGCTTCGACGAGAGCCCGACCCAGCTCATCGGCGAGGTGCGCCAGCCGCTGCCGCCCGAGCCCGGGCGGCCGGCGCGCTACGACTACGAGTACCGCCGCAACGGGACGGCGAACCTGTTCGTGGCCCTCGACGCGCACCGGCCTTGGCGCAAGGTCAAGGTCACGGAGCGGCGCACCGCGGCGGACTTCGCCGCCTGCATGCGGGAGCTCGCCGAGGTCGACTTCCCGGATGCCGAGCGGATCCGCGTGGTGCTGGACAACTTGTCGACACACGCGCCCGGATCGCTCTACGAGGCCTTCCCGGCCCCGGAGGCGCGGCGGGTCCTGCGCCGGCTGGAGTTCCACTTCACGCCCAAGCACGCCAGCTGGTTGAACATGGCCGAGATCGAGATCGGGGTGCTGCGCGGCCAGTGCCTGGATCGACGCATCGGCGAGCGTGACCAGCTCGAGCGCGAGATCGCCGCTTGGGAGCAGGCGCGCAACGCGGCAGGCGCGCGGGTCCAGTGGCTGTTCACGACCGAAAAGGCTCGCGCCAAGATGGGGCGCGCCTATCCCGTCCCAGCCCCTCCCGACCCGCCTGCCGGGGCGTCATAATCTCTGTGCAGAGGAACTAGGAAGAAAACGGGTCGGGAAGGCCGCCCCGGTTTCATCCCCTGTGGGTCGGCACAGCCGGTGGGCAACTCGTATGCGACAAGCAGGGAGCTTGCCGTCACAGAGCACGATGGCGGGGAGTGGGCGATGCACTCCCGATCAATCCCCGATGCTGACCTCCATGCGACAGTAGCACCCGTGAGAATGGAGAGTCACTCAGCTGTCACATCTATGGGGCCGCGCCGAAGCTTCGTGCCCAGATGGCAGGCTTCGGCCTCCGCCTCGGTCGTCAATACCACCCCGCCATCGCCGAAGAAGTCATCGACGACAGTCAGCTCCTGAAGGAGCTTCGCCGTGTCTTCTTGCGGCGCGCCGAAGACCCGCTGATCGCTTACAGAAACCAGCCAGACGAGGACCTGCCACGTCGAGGCGTCCTGGCCGGGGGCCACGAACCTTTCCACGATGTGGGGACCGTGCAGGGTGTACTCGCCATCCTGGGAGCGCAAGTACCAGAACACCGTCCCGACCCTGACATGCTCGAGGAACTGCGCGGCGTCGGCGATGATCATCGGCGTCCCCCGCTGCCCGTGGTCGTCAGCCACCCTGCCCTTCGCTGCCGCCGCGGCGGCGGCGCCTGACCTTCGGCCTTGGGTGGTCGCCCACGACGCTTCGGCGCGGGTGGCGCTTCCGGCGCAGTGGCCGGTCGCTCCGCATCCTGCACTGGCGCCGCGAGGATCGACGGAGCTGGCGTGGCCGCGGCTGCGTCCGGAGCAGCTCCTTCCTGCGCGGCCTTGGCCGATCCTTTGCTGGGTCGCAGGACGATCGTACCCTCGACCAGCTCGGCCTCGAGATCGTCACGACGTTCGAGACCGAGCTTGCGGCGGAAGCTCTCCGGCAGGGCCACCCAACCGTCGTAGTGGATTCTGAGTGTGGCCATGATCGCGGCTGTGCCTCCCCTGCTGGACAGGGGCAGGAGACCACATTTCCCAGC
>DASRTX010000064.1:0-2551 GCA_035655715.1 Myxococcales bacterium
CGGCGGGAAGCACTTTCGTGCTGCAGGGCTTCGGCAACGTGGGCTCCAACGCGGCGGAGATCCTCTGCGGGCTGGGCGCGCGGCTGCTCGCCGTCAACGATGCGGGCGGCACCATCTTCAATCCCAACGGCATCGACGTGAACGATCTCATCGCCTATGTCTACGAGAACCCGCAGAACCTCCGGCGGACGGTGGGCGGGTACCCGAAGGCGCAGCAGATCTCCAAGAGCGATCTCTGGGACGTGGACGCCGACATCTGCATCCCTGCCGCGCTGGGCGGCGAGATCAACGGCCCGGTGGCCGAGCGGCTCAAGTGCAAGCTGGTGGCGGAAGGCGCCAACGGCCCCACCACTCCCGAGGGCGACCGCGTGCTGGCCAAGCGCGGCATCGAGCTGATCCCCGACATCATCGGCAACGCCGGCGGCGTGACGGTCAGCTACTACGAGTGGATCCAGAACAAGCGCATGGAGCATTGGAGCGAGACGGAGGTAAACGGCCGTCTCGAGCAGGCCATCAAGTCCAATTACCGCATCATCCGCGACATCGCGCGCAACACCCCGCGCCGCACCGCCACGCACAACTCCACGCGCTACAGCATCGGCAAGGAGGTCGACATGCGCACGGCGGCCATGGTGCTGGCGCTCAAGCGCATCGAGGCGCACTACCAGCTGGAGGGGTTCAGCCAGTAAGCCCTCCGGATCTCCATGCCGCTGCCCTTCTGCAACCTGATCATGAAGGGCGGGATCACTCCCGACGTCTGAGTTTCGGGGACACCATACGTAAGTTTCCGTAAGGTGTCCCCGAAACTATTTGCGGGCGGAGACGTCGGCGAGGCGGCCCCTGCGCTCGTAGAGGACGATGGTCCAGCGGCGCCAACCGGCGTCGGCCGGCGCGGCGGCGGTCGCCTGGCAGACGTGGGCGTGCGCGTCGGTGGCCGAAGGCAGCGGCGCGTCGCAGTCGAACCCGTGGTCGCGCATCCAGCCGCGCGCCTCGGCGATCTCGCGGCCCTCGGGGATGTTGAACAAGAGCCGCGCGCGGACATCCTCCACGTTCTTCGGCATCGAGAACGGTGGCTGCTTGGGCGCGCAGGCCGCGACGACGACCACCAGAGCGCAGGCCCTCATGCCGCCGCGCCCTTCTCTCTCCGGATCAGCGCGCCCAGGCCGTCGTACGCCGCGTACTTGTAGAGCTCGGAGAGGGTCGGGAAGTTGAACACCGCGTCGATGAACAGGTCGATGGTGGCGTCCGCCAGGAGCGCCATCAGGCCGATGTGGATCAGTTCGGTGGCGCTGGGGCCCAGCGCGTGCACGCCGAGGATCTTCCTGTCCGGGGCGAAGAGGATCTTGAGGAAGCCGCTCTCGGCGCCCAGGATCTCCGCGCGCGCGTTGTCGCGCATGGAGGCGCGGCCCGCCAGGTAGTCCACGCCCTGCTGCTTCAGCTCCTCCTCGGTCCGGCCCACGTAGCTCATCTCCGGGATGGTGTAGATGCCGTAGGGAAAGAGCGGGTTGACGCAGGTCTTGTACGAGAGTCCGAAGGCGTGGCACATGGCCACGCGGCCCTGCTCCATGCTGGTGGAGGCGAGGCCGGGAAACCCCACCACGTCGCCCGCCGCATAGATGTGGGGCAGCACGGTCTGGAAGTGCTCGTTGACGGCGAGGTTGCCACGCTTGTCGGGAACGATGCCCAGCGCCTCGAGTCCCATGCCGGCGGTGTTTCCCGTGCGCCCCGCGGCCGCCAGCACTGCCGCCGCGGTCTCTACCTTTCCGCCGGCCGTGGTCACCGAGCAGACGCGCGTCCTGGCGTCGATCGCGCACTTCACCGGCGCGTCGCCCAGCTGCAGCGTGAGGCCGAGCCGCATCAGCTCCGCGTGGAAGCGTTGCCCGATCTCGCCGTCGAGGAAGCCGAGCAGGCGGTCCTTGCCGTCCATCACCGTCACCTTCACGCCCAGCGCCGCGAAGATGCAGGCGTACTCGCTGGCGATGACGCCGGAGCCCAGCACGATCATCGAGTCGGGGATGATCTCGATTTCCAGGATCTCGTCGGAGTCGTAGATCTCCACCTCCTCGAAGGGAATCCACGAGGGCCGGTGCGGCCTGGAGCCGGTGGCGATGAGGAAGACGTCGGCCTCCAGCGTCTCGCCCGTCTCCTCGATGCGCACGGTGTGGGCGTCGACGAAGGAGGCGGTGCCGGCGAGGACTTTGATGCCGTGCCGCTCCACGTTGCGGGCGATGCGCCCGCGCTCCGCGCCGACCACCAGTTGCTCGCGGTGCATCAGCGTTCTCGCCGTGTACGGCTTGGGGAGCGCCAGCACCGCCGCCTCCAGCCCCCGCGAATTCATGCCGGTGATGGCCAGCGCCGTCTCGCGCAGCGTCTTGGAGGGCAGCGTGCCGGTGTTGGTGCAGGCGCCGCCCAGCCGCGGCGCGGCGCGCTCGATCAACGCCGTCTTCTTGCCGAAGTACGCTACCTGCGCAGCGCCCTTTTCTCCCGCCGGACCGCTGCCGATGACGATCAGGTCATACCTGGCCATGCTGCGAAACTAGACTATTGTGGC
>DASRTX010000065.1:0-21437 GCA_035655715.1 Myxococcales bacterium
GATCTCGCCCTTGGCGTCCACCTTCAACTGCTGGCTGAGATCGCCGTTGGCAACCGCGGTGACGACGCGGGCGATGCCGCGCACCTGGGTGGTCAGGTTGGAGGCCATGAAGTTCACGTTGTCGGTGAGGTCCTTCCACACGCCCGACACGCCCTTGACGTCGGCCTGCCCGCCCAGCTTGCCCTCGGTGCCCACCTCGCGCGCGACGCGGGTCACCTCGGCGGCGAAGCCGTTGAGCTGATCCACCATGGTGTTGATGGTGTTCTTCAGCTCCGCCACCTCGCCCTTCACGTCGACGGTGATCTTCTGGGAGAGGTCGCCGTTGGCCACCGCCGTCGTCACCTTGGCGATGTTGCGCACCTGGGTGGTCAGGTTGGAGGCCATGAAGTTGACGTTGTCGGTGAGGTCCTTCCAGACGCCCGACACGCCCTTCACCTCGGCCTGCCCGCCCAGCTTTCCGTCGGTGCCCACTTCCTTGGCGACGCGGGTCACCTCGCCGGCGAAGCTGCGCAGCTGCTCCACCATGCCGTTGATGGTGTTCTTCAGCTCCTGCACCTCGCCCTTGGCGTCGACGGTGATCTTCCGCGAGAGGTCGCCGTTGGCCACCGCGGTGGTCACCTCCGCGATGTTGCGCACCTGGGCGGTGAGGTTGTTGGCGAGCAGGTTGACGTTGTCGGTGAGGTCCTTCCAGGTGCCGGCCACGCCGGGCACCGATGCCTGCGCGCCCAGCTTCCCTTCCACGCCCACCGTGCGGGCGACGCTGGTCACCTGCTCGGCGAAGATCCCCAGCGTGCGGGTCATGCTGTTGAGCGTGTCGGCCAGCGCCGCGATCTCGCCGCGCGCCTCCACCACCAGCTTCTGGGAGAGATCGCCGTTGGCCACCGCGGTGACCACCTTGACGATGCCGCGCACCTGGGTGGTCAGGTTGCCGGCCATGAAGTTCACGTTGTCGGTGAGGTCCTTCCAGACGCCGGAGACGCCCTTCACTTCGGCCTGGCCGCCCAGCTTGCCCTCGGTGCCCACTTCGCGCGCGACGCGGGTCACTTCGCCGGCGAACGAATTCAGCTGATCGACCATCGTATTGATGGTGTCTTTCAGCTGGAGGATCTCGCCCTTGGCGTCGACGGTGATCTTCTTCGACAGGTCGCCCCGCGCCACCGAGGTGGAGACCTCGGCGATGTTGCGCACCTGCGAAGTCAGGTTGGAGGCCATGCGGTTCACGTTGTCGGTGAGGTCGCGCCAGATGCCGCTGGCCTCCGGCACCGCCGCCTGCCCGCCCAGCTTGCCGTCGGTGCCCACCTCCTTGGCGACGCGGGTCACTTCCGCGGCGAAGGAGCTGAGCTGATCGACCATCGAATTCACCGTGGTGCCGATGCGAAGGAACTCGCCCTTGACCGGCTGTCCCTCGATCTCCAGCGCCATCTTCTGCGTCAGGTCGCCTTCGGCCACCGCCACCAGCACGCGCGCGACCTCGGTGGTGGGCTGCACCAGGTCGGCGATCAAGGCGTTGACCGAGTCCACGGAGGTCTTCCAGGAGCCGGCCACGTCGCCGAGCGAGGCGCGCTCGGTCATGCGGCCCTCTCGCCCGACCACCCGTTCCAACCGCACGATCTCGGTGGTGAGGGCTTCGTTGCGCGACACCACCTGGTTGTAGGCGCGCGCGATCTCCGCCATCAGCCCGCTCCCGCGGGTGAAGGGCAGGCGCACGTCGAATTCGCCGCGCTGGGCGGCGGTCAAGGCATCGAGGAGCTGGCGAAGTCGGGCTTCTTCTCCCGCGCCGCCGTGGCCGTTGCCGTCTCCGTCCCCCTCGCCGCCCCCGCCCCCGCCACCGCGCTTGCCGCGCTTCCGGAACGACTCGTTCCCGGGATCGTGCATCTCGCCCACGTGTAGACTCCTTGCAGAAGTCCAATGACACTCCACCGAAGCCGCGGCGCGGGCACGCCCCAGTCAGAATTCCTGTGCAACTTCGAACGGGAAAAAGAATTCCGACCTGTAAGATTTGCAGACCGTTGGACAGTCCGCGCCCGCTCAACCGTGTAGCTTCGACCAAGCCCCACGCGCAGCACATTCGAACAAGCCTGCGCCACGTGCGGTGAGGGGCAGGGTTGCTACGGACTCCGGACGGCCGGGCGTGCGCAACCGCCCGCCGGCAGGGGTTCAGCCCACGCCGACGAGCAGGCGTTTCACGTCGTCGCCGGAGAGAGCGAACAGCTCTTGCAGCGTGGCCAGCACCTCGGCCTCCTGCGCCGCCAGGTCCTGATCGGCCCGCAGCACGCGCGCGCAGCAGCGGAAGGCCAGCTCCCGATCCTCACGCTGCGTGATCCAGGACGCCGCCTCGCGCAGCGCCCCCTCGAGGCCGAGCTTGTCGATCCGTCCTTTCATCTCCTGCGCGATCCCGGTCTTGCCCACGAGGCCGGCGAAGCGCGGATCCGCGCTGGCGATCTCGTGGATGGCCAGCGCCTCCGAAGGCTCCACCTTGCCGTCGGCCCAGGCCGACAGGACCATCAGCTGGTAGATGCGGGCGGTGTCGGACATCAGCGGGTGGCCAGGACCAGCAGGCGGTCCACGTCGTCGCGCGACAGGCCCCAGCTCTCGCGCAGCGTTTTCAGGACCTCGCCCTCCTGGGCGGCGAAGAAGCCGTCGGCGCCGCTCACCTTGGCGCAGCACTGGAACCCCAGCTCCCGCTGGTTGCGGTCGACGATGGCCGCCGCGGCATCGCGGACGCAGGCCAGAAGCCCGAGTTGGGAAAGCTTGCGCCGTGCCGCCACCTCGATGTCGCCACTCGCGCCCACCTCGCGCAGGAGCGGGACGTGCGCAGCCAGCTTGTGGATGGCCAGCGCCTCGCTGCCTTCGAGACGCCCGTCCGACCACGCCGTCAGGAACATCAATTCCAAAATTCGCCGGGCCTGCTCCATCCGTCGAGTGTACTTCGTTCGGCGGCGCGGGTCAGCGTGCCCAGCCCGTCCATCCAGCGCGGGAGCAGGAGGCGCTGCCCGCGGGTGGTGCGCAGCTCGAGGAAGAGCGGCGTCCGGCGCAGGACGCGCAGGGTGCCCCACTCCAGCACCGCGCCGCGGCACTCGATGCCCCGATCGGTGAGGAGGAACCTCTCGGTGACGAGCGCGGCGAGGGCGCCGAGGCTGGCGGCGGAGAGAAGAAAGAGGACAGGTTCGTCTCGCCACGCAGCCGCCGCCGCTGCGAGCGCTGGAAGCAGCAGCAGCGAGCGGGGGTGCGTCAGGACCGGACGGGGATCGATGGCGCGGTCGCGCAACACGTCCACCGCGACGAGCGACAAGAAGAGGATGGCGAGCGCGACGGCTGGCATGGCGCGGGCCCCTGGTCCGTGCGGGAGCATGCATCGTGAACCGGCGTGCCGCAAGCGTGAGACGTTGCCCGTTCCCGGGCATCGTTTCCATATGGGCCTTCTCCAGAACGTCGCGCGGCGCTTCGGGAACGATCGCTTCCTCAGGATGATGCGCTTCTACCCGCCCTATCTCGGCGCCGGGGTTTCGGTCACCCACGTGGCGCCCGATCTGAGCGACCTTACGGTGGAGATGAGGCTCTCCGCCTTGAACCGGAACTTCGTCGGGACGCAATTCGGGGGGTCGCTCTATTCGATGTGCGACCCGTTCTTCATGCTGATGCTGATGATGCAGCTGGGCCCGCAATACGTGGTCTGGGACAAGAGCGCGACCATCGATTTCCTCCGGCCGGGGCGCGGGAGAGTGAAGGCGCGATTCGAGCTGCCGCGGGCCAAGGTGGACGAGCTCCGGGCCGAGACCGACGCGAAGGGCAAGATCAACCCGGTGTTCGAGGTGACCATCGTCGACGAGCAGGGCGAGCCGGTGGCGCGGGTGCGCAAGGTGCTCAGCGTGAGGCGGAAGGACGCTTCGCGGGCGGCGGCGTGACCAGGGTCAAAGCCGGTTCTCGGCGAGGAACTCGGAGACCACCTTGTTGGTGAACTCGACTCCCGCCGGGCTCCCCGCGCTGGCCGTGAAGTGGCCGGCGGGCGGATCGAAGGGGAGCAGGTAGAACTTCGCGCCCGGAATGCCTTCGGCGGCCTCCTTCGCCTCCTCCACCGGGTTGAGCAGGTCGAGCCGGTCGTGGAGGACGATGGTGTGCGCGCGGATGCTCTTGAGCGCCGCCGCGAGGTCCCCGTTGAAGGGCTTGCCCGGGGTGGTGGAGATGTCGAAGCGGTCGTAGGCCCAGGTCTGGTACATCCAGTCGTTGGCGTCGAAACCGGCCTTGAGTTGGGCGTCCTCGAGGCCCTTCATCCACGGGATCACGTCGAGCGCGCTGGGGAACTTCGCTTTCATCCCGTCGGGAGCGCGGGTGGCGAGGCCGAAGAGGATGTCGATCTCCGCGCGCCAGCCCGCCTCCGGTTGCTTCGTATAGTTGCCCTTGTCGTACGCGGGGTCGGCGAGGAGGGCCTTCCGCGTCGCCTCGGTCACGGCGACGCTCCAGGCCGGCGTGCGCGCCATCGGCGTCAGCGCGATCACCGCGTCCACTTCGCCCGGGTAGCTGACCGCGTATTGCAAGGACTGCATGCCTCCCATCGACGCGCCCGCCACCGCGACGAGGTGCTTGATGCCGAGGTGGGCGAGGAGCTTGCGATAGGCGGTGAGGTTGTCCCGGATGACGAAGCGCGGGAAGGAGAGGCCGTGCTGGGCCTTGCTGTTGCTGGGCGAGGTGGTGCGCCCGTTGGCGATCGCGTCGGTGCAGATGACGAAGTACTTGTTGGTGTCGAGCGCCTTGCCGGGTCCGATCATGAAATCGATCCGATGGTGGTTGCCGCCCAGGGACGCCATCATCAGCACCGCGTTCGCCTTCTGCGCGTCGAGCTTGCCGTGCGTGACGTAGGAGAGGGAGAAATCCTTGATGACGCCGCCGCCCTCCAGCGGGAGGTCCCCGATCTCCAGCCGCTGGTGCGGTGGATCGCCGGGCTTGTCGGCGCGGGCCTGGAAGGACACGGTGAACAGCAGAGCGGCGATGGTCGAGCGCATCGGTCCCCCTTACCAAGAACTGTGTTCCGATCCGTCTACCACGGAGCCTCCTCGGACGAGGGTCGCATTTCACCCATGACGAGTCGCCTCGTGAGCAGTTGAAGCCTCCCGACGGCTTGGCAGATCCGACAGGCAGGTAGATTGAGATTGGCTTTTTGGGGCGCTCCGCCCTTCGGCCTCCGCTTGTGCGGGGGCTGCGCGCCGCTGTCGCGACGCGCGGCGCCGTGCTGCAACACCAGCCACAATGCTTGCCGTCCGAGGAGAGGTTGACCGTCGCTGTCCCCTTCCTCGGCAGACGACGGCGCGAGTGCAAAGCGCCTCAATGCGGGTGAGCATCGGTCATTTGACCGATATACTCGTGGCGATTGATTCGATATATCCCCAATCATGAAGACATGCGCACAGCTCGCCCTGGCCCTTGCGGTCCGCGGCGGCCGGCGGTCTGGCGCGGGGCGCAAGCCGAAGGGACTGCGCCCGCTGGTCTCACACAAGGCTCGGCGTCATTTCCGCAAGCCGGCGGTCGTTCATGTCACGTTACGAGTCGCCGCACGCGTGTGGAACCTACGCAGCCACCGGTGCTTCCGGAGGATCGAAGGGTCGCTCGAGCGCGCGCGGGAGCGATTCGGGCTGCGTGTCGTCGAGTTTACAGTGCTGGGCAATCACCTGCATCTGATCGTCGAGGCGGACAGCAGCGAGGCACTCTCGCGAGGAATGCAGGGCTTGAGCATCCGGCTCGCGAAGGCGCTGAACCGCTTGATGCGGAGCGGCGGGCACGTCTTCGCCGACCACTACCATTCTCGCGTGCTGGCCACGCCCACCGAGGTGGTGAATGCCATCGCGTACGTGCTCGGCAACTTCGCGCACCACTTTGGCGGCTCTGCCGTAGATCTGTTCTCGTCCGGCTCGTACGATGCCACCCGTCGGGAGCGTGTGCTCGCGTCGCCGGTGACTTGGTTGTTGCGCACGGGCTGGCGGCGGGCAAGACGGCGGTTCTCGGTGATCGATCCCCGCGTCCAGGCGGTCCACCGGGTCCTACCGGCGCACCTGCCTGCAGCTCAGCCAGCGCCAAGGCCAACGCTCGCGCCGGTTGTACGGACCGTTGTACGGACCATGAGCGACCCGACCACTTCGACAAGGGAGCTCAGGAGGCTCAGGGACGGATCGATCACGTCGTACATTTGGATTGCCTCTAACGGGCACGCGGCATTCCGGCAGCCAGATTCGCCCGGCCGCACCCTGACCAGCGGCACCTTTTCCACCCGGACCGCCCACCGCCAGAGCGGGAAATGCCAGCCCGCCGGCAGCAGCGTGGCCTGGTAGCCGGCCTCGCCGTCCACCGGCGCCGACCTCTACGAGCGCCTCGCCCTGCTGCACATCCACTTACCCCCGCTGCGCGAGCGCATCGACGACCTGCCCGCGCTGCTCACGCACCTGATCGAGCGCTTTTACAAGGAGGAGCCGGAGGTGTTGGGCCGCGTGCGCGCGGTCACCGACGAGGCGCTGCGCGCGCTGCAGTCCTATCCCTGGCCGGGAAACATCCGCGAGCTGCGCAACGTGGTCTTTGCCGTGCTTTCGGCCAAGCGCGCCGGCGAGGAGATCCTGCTCTCCGACCTGCCGCGACGCTTCCTGCGGCGCGCGCCGGAGGCGGAGGGTCTGCTCTCGGCTTCTGCGCTGGAGGCGGCCATCGACGCGGGGTCCTTCTCGCTGCCGCGCGAGGTGGAGTCGCTGGAGCGCTCCGCCCTCCAGGCGGCGCTGGCGCGCAGCGGAGGCAACGTCGCGAAGGCAGCCCGCCTGTTGGGGGAGGTCGGCCGCGGCGAGGCAACGGATCCGGGGAGCACGGTGCGCGCGATGATCAGGCGGCTGGGCGTCAGCGGCGAGCGGCGTCGCGGACCCAGGGGTCCAGAACCATTCCGGCGACGCCGGCGGTGATCCGGTAGCGGGCCGGGGCGGGGGCAAGTCCTGAAAAAGGATTCCAACTTGAAACAGCTCGCGGGACGAGCTTGTCCCGGGACAAGCTCCCCTGCGAGCGGGGTGGACGGGGGCCCAAATCGTCAGACCACTTTCTGCGCGAGCTTGTCCCAGGACAAGTTGCCCTGGACGTGGCGGCCCAAGTCGTCAGACCAATCCCCTGGGACGAGCTTGTCCCGGGACAAGCTCCACTGGGAGCGGGGTGCGCGAGGCCCCCACTCGTCAGACCACTCTCTGCGCGAGCTTGTCCCGGGACAAGTTCATGGCGGGCGCCGCCGACCGCTGCCCCTTGGTTCGCAGCTGAACGGGCTCGACGTCCCGACGTCGGCGTCCGACAACCGGACTCCCATTTCGAGACCCAGTCGCCCAAATTGAGCTTGTCCCGGGACAAGTTCGGTCCGACCCCCCGGCGGATTCCGCTCGGCGTTACGCCGCGTACCTCGCCATCGCCAGCTCGACGATCTGCCCGATGAGCTGCACGTAGCTCCGCCCCGCAAGCCCCGCCGCGATGGCCAGCTCGGCCTCCGGCGAAAGCCAGGGATTGGGATTGGCCTCGATGACGTAGATGCGCCCGTCCTTGGTGAGCCGCATGTCCACGCGCCCGTAGTCGCGCAGCTGCAGCGCCGAGTAGACCTGCACCGCAGTCTCCTGCAACCTCCTGCGGGTCTCCTCCTCCAGGTCCTTCGCCGCCGCGCTCCCGGTCACGTCGTACGCCTCGGTTCCCTTGTCCCACTTCACCTCGCGCCCGGCGATCCTCGGCATCCCCTCCGGCAGCCTGGAGAGATCCAGCTCCACCGCCGGCAGCGCCACGGGCTTTCCGTTGCCCAGCACGGCCAGGTAGATCTCGCGCCCCTCGATGTACTCCTCGATCAGCGCGGGACAGTCGAACTTCTCCTGGATCATCGACACCCGCTCCATCAGCTCGCGCAGCCCGTGCACCACCGCACCCGCGTCGATGCCCACCGACCCGTCCTCGCTGGCCGGCTTCACGATCAAGGGAAACTCCAGGTCGTCCACGTGGTCGAGCTTCCCGCGGTAGCTGCTGGCGAACCGCGGCGTGCGGATCTGGTGGAAGTCGAAGATCTTCTTCGCCACCGCCTTGTCCTGGGCCAGGAACAGCGCCCGCGGGCCCGCGCCGGTGTAGCGCAGGTCCAGCAGCTCGAGAAAAGCCGCCACGTGCGCCTCCTTCGAGTCGTCGCCCGCGAAGGCCTCCACCATGTTGAAGACCAGGTCCGCCTTGGTGCGCGAAAGGTCGAGCAGCGCCGCTTCGTCGGTCAGCTCGTGGAAGAAGGGCTCGAATCCGTTCTGGCGAAGCGCGTCCGCCACCTGGTCGCGATCCAGCTTCGGGTGGCGCTTGCGCTTGCGCCGCTCCGCCTTTCCCTTCTCGCGGAACCGCGGGCGCACGTCCTTGGGCGCAGGCGCTCCAGTGTTGTCGCTCGGCTCATAGAGGACCGCGATCTTGATGGGCATCAACGCTCCGCGAAACGGCCCCGGGTGAGATAGTTCATCGCCAACGTGGTGGCGAAGGCCACCACCTCGATCAGCACCTGCGTCTCGCGCTTGCGCTCCACCGACAGCTCCAGCTCCCGCGCGCGCTTGCCGACGATCTCCACCAGCTTGCGCACCAGCGACCTGCGGACGCCGGTCCAATAGGTGATCTTGTCGACGATGGTCTTGCGATGCTCGAGCAGGAAGGCGGAGGCCGGCCGCAGATCCTCGCCCTTGCGAACGAAGATGTCCTCCAGCTCCGCGTCGGGCAGCAGGTCCGCCAGCGCCGCCCGTTCGTCCTGCTCGTGCTCCTTGTAGAACTGCTCGAGCGTCGCTCCCATCTCCTCGACGGGCAGCTCGCGCACCGCCACCTCCGGCGCCTTGCGTGGGGGGAGGGTGGCCAGCTCGCGGGCAATCCGCTCGACGTACTGCAGCTTCTTCAGCGCCGGCCATCCCGCGTAGCGGCGCCTCCAGTCGGAGTCCGGCGTCAGCCAGACCGCGAAGGTCTCGGCGAAGTCCTCGTCGGGATGCTTCTGCGCGTACCAGCCGGCGATGTGCCGCACGTATTTGCGCGAGAAGGGAACCGGCGTGTAGTCGTCGAGGTAGGGGCGGTCGAAGGGGCCGAAGAGGTCCAGCCACTCCTTCGACTCGTAGAGCATGTAAGCATAGTTGAAGGCGTGCCCCGCCTCGTGGCGCAGGTACATGAGGATCTCGCGCTCGTCCTCCAGATCGTTGACCGCGCGCTCCAGCGCCTGCAGCTTGGGGTCGGCCAGGTAGAAGGGAACGCCGATGACCGGCTCGCGGTCCGGGCAGGCCCATTCGTCGGAGAGGTACACGCCGGGCCGGAATCGCGACAGTCCGCGCCCCTCCAACTCGGCGTAGAGCTGCTGCACGTAGCGCTCCAGCGTCGAGCCTTCGACGCGCAGCCCGAGCTCGCGGATGGGGCGCGAGAGCAACGTGCGCGCCTCGGGAGGCGTGTGCTCGAACGACTGCATCTGCTGGAAGCTACGCATCGCAGGTATCTGCCGCCCGGCTGCCCGTGCGAGACTCGGCGGCATGCGGCTCCACCTGGTGGACGGCACCTTCGAGCTCTTCCGCGCCCACTATTCCAAGCGGCCCGACGGCCCGCTCAAGGCCACGCGCGGCATGGTGCAATCGCTCCTCGCGCTCATCGCCAACGCCGAGGAGCAGGTCACGCACGTGGCGGTGGCCTTCGACAACCCCATCCGATCATTCCGCAACGATCTCTTCCCCTTCTACAAGTCGGACGAGGGCATGCCGCCGGACCTGCGGGCGCAGTTCGACATCGCCGAGGAAGCCACGCGCGCGGCCGGCGTGGTGGTCTGGTCGATGCGCGAGTTCGAGGCGGACGATGCGCTCGCCACCGCGGCGGCCCGCTTCGCCGCGCAGGTGGATCAGGTTCGCATCCTCACGCCCGACAAGGACCTGGGCCAGTGCCTGGAGCGCGATCGCGTGGTGCAGGTGGACGTGATCCGCAAGCGCATCCTCACCGAGGAGACGTTGCTGCAGCGCCGCGGCATCCGACCGGAGTCGGTGCCCGACTACCTCGCCCTCACCGGCGACGAGGCGGACGGCATTCCCGGCCTCCCGGGGTTCGGGGAGCGCACGGCGTCTGCCCTGCTCGCGGCCTTCGTCCACCTGGAATCGGTGCCCCTCGACGCGCGGCAGTGGCCCGCGCAGATCCGCGGCGCGGATCGGCTGGTGGCGACCATGCGCGAGCGCCTCCCCGACATGCTGCTCTACCGGACCCTGGCCACGCTGCGCCGGGACGTCCCCCTCGCGGAGTCGCTGGACGAGCTGCGCTATCGGGGGCCGCAGGAGGCGCGGCTCAAGGAACTGTTCGCAACCTGAAATCCGGGAAATTCGGGGACACTTTACGTCAAATTACGTATCGTGTCCCCGAATTCCATACCCGCGACCACGTTGGATTGTTGGGCGCCCAATCTATTTTCGGCGCCGAGACGGGATTTCTTTGTGTCGCCGCCCTCCCTGCCCTACCTTCCGCGCATGGTCGACTCGTCCCAGGCTGAAGGCCCCGCAGGCGGGCTTTCAGTCGCTCCGTCGCTCTCCGCGACCCTCGAAGAAGCGCGCCTTCCTCCGGAACGGCCGCCCATCGATCGGCGCGTCGTCGTCGTCACCGGCCTCGCCATCGTCCTGGGCATCGCGGCGGGCTTCGTCGCCCAGCTGCTGGTCGCGCTGATCAACTTCTGCACCAACCTCAGCTTCTTCGGGCGCCTCTCCACCGCTCCGGCGTCGCCGGCGGACAGCCACGTGGGACTGTGGGTGATCGGCATTCCCGTCATCGGCGGCATCGTGGTGGGCCTGATGGCGCGCTACGGGTCCGAGGGCATCCGCGGCCACGGCATCCCGGAGGCGATGGAGCGCGTGCTCACCGCCGAGAGCCGCGTTCCGAAGCGGCTCACCTTCCTCAAGCCGCTCTCCGCCGCGGTGGCCATCGGAACCGGCGGACCCTTCGGCGCCGAGGGCCCCATCATCGCCACCGGCGGCGCGCTGGGGTCGCTCATCGGGCAGGTGCTGCGCACCACCGCCGCCGAGCGCAAGACGCTGCTCTCGGCGGGCGCCGCAGCCGGCATGGCGGCCACCTTCGGCGCTCCGGTGAGCGCGGTGCTGCTGGCGGTGGAGCTGCTGCTCTTCGAGCTGCGCCCGCGCTCGCTCATCCCGGTTGCCCTGGCCTCGGCAGCCGCGGCTTCCGTCCGCTTCGCCTTCAGCGGGGCCAAGCCCTTCTTCGCGCTGGAGCTCTCGGGAACTCCCACCGGCGGAGCCCTGGCGGCCTACTGCGCGCTGGGCGTGCTGCTGGGATTTGCCGCCATCGGCGCGACCCGCTTCGTCTTCGCGGTGGAGAACGCGTTCGAGAAGATCCCCATCCACTGGATGTGGTGGCCCGCGTTGGGCGGCATTGCGGTGGGCGCCATCGGCCTCTTCGCGCCGCTCACGCTGGGGGTGGGGTACAGCAACATCGACGGCATGCTCAGCGGCACCTTCGCGGTGAAGGCGCTGGCCGTCCTCACGGTGCTCAAACTGGTCTCCTGGGCCATCGCCCTGGGCAGCGGCACCTCCGGCGGCACGCTGGCCCCGCTCTTCACGGTGGGCGGCGGCCTGGGCGGCCTGGCCGGCTACGCTTGCGCGGCCGCCTTTCCCTCGCTCCACGTGGACCCGCGCGTGGCCGCCCTGGTGGGCATGGCCGCCATCTTCGCCGGCGCCTCGCACGCTTTCCTCGCCTCGGTGGTCTTCGCCTTCGAGGCCACGCGCCAGCCGCTGGGCCTCTTGCCGCTGCTGCTCGGCTGCGCCAGCGCGTACCTGGTCTCGTTGCTCTTCATGCGCACCTCGATCATGACCGAGAAGATCGAGCGGCGTGGAGTGCGCGTGGTCACCGAATACGCCGCCGATCTGCTCGACCGCGTGCTGGTGCGCGATCAGATGCAGCGCGACGTCCTCTCCCTGCGCGCCTCCGAGCCGCTGACGGACGCGCGCGCCCGGCTCATGTCCGACCCCCGCCACCAGGGCTTCCCGGTGCTCGACGATGCCGGCCGCCTGGTCGGCGTGGTGATGCGCCGGGAGGTGATGGAGGATGCCTCCGGCGCCTTGCGCGTGGGCGACCTGGTGCGCAAGTCCGCCGCCGTGGTCTTCGAAGACACCTCGCTGCGCACCGCCGCCGACCACATGCTGCGCGAGAACGTGGGGCGGCTGCCGGTGGTCCGGCGGGACGCCCCGCGCACGCTGGTTGGCTTTCTCACCCGCAGCGACATCCTCGCGGCACACCACCAGCGGCTTGGGGAGACGCATCCCATGCCGGGCATCCCGCTGCGCCGCGGCGCCTTCTTCGAGTCGCGCAAGCGCGCCTGAGCTGCCTCGCTCGCGCGTCCAATCTGGTCGCGCAAGTTCCGGGGCGGGTGGATATAGTTCACCCTCGTGAAGCGCATCCTGTCTGCGGCTATCCTGGGTTGCGCGGCGGCTGCCGCCCTGGCACAGGCCGACGGTGGCACGCCCGCCCGCCCCAAGAGCGGGAGTGCGGACGCCGGCGTGCGCCGGCAGAAGCCGATCCTGCTGGGGACCGATCCCCCGGGCCGGCTGCGGCCCAACGACCCGGTGCCGGACGCCGGACCCGCAAAGACCGATGCCGCCCGCGAGGAGCTTCGCCGCGAGATCCAGCAGCTGCGCGCCCGTCTCGACGCGCTCGAGCGCGAGCGCGGCCAGTCGCAGGAGACCGCTCAGCAACTCCAGCAGATCACCAGCGAGCTGCAGCAGCTGCGGCAACAGTCCGCGGACGCCGAGGCGCGCCGCCAGGAAGCGGCGGACCAGCAACAGGCGCGTGCCTCTTCTGTGGAGTCCGCCGTCAACGGCCTCTACGCGGCGCAATCGGCGCTGGCCACCGGCAGCTACGGCATCGACGCGCAGCTCTCGCAGGCGGAGACCGCCTTCACCGGGCAGGCCCGGCGCGACGTGCAGGCGGCGCGCGTGGCCGTCCAGAACCACGACCTGCAAGCGGCGCGGGCGTACCTGGCAGCGGCCATATCCGAGGCGCAGCGAGGGCGGTAGAACGCGGTCCATGACCGTGCGCATCGAAAAGCAGGGGCCCGTCACGACCGTGATCCTCGCCCGTTCCGCGGCGAGGAACGCCGTCGATCCTCCCACCGCGAAGGCGCTGGCCGACGCGTTGCGCGCCTTCGATGCCGACCCGGATGCGAGCGTCGCCGTCCTCTGGGGCGAGGGAGGAACGTTCTGCGCCGGGGCGGATCTGAAGGCGTTTGCCGAGGGCAAGTACGACCGCGTGGACCCGGAGGGCGACGGACCCATGGGCCCTTCGCGGCTGCTCCTCGACAAGCCGGCCATCGCGGCGGTGGAAGGGTACGCGGTGGCCGGCGGCCTGGAGCTCGCGCTCTGGTGCGACCTGCGTGTGATGGCCGAGGACGCGACGCTGGGCGTCTTCTGCCGCCGCTTTGGCGTGCCGCTGATCGACGGCGGGACGGTTCGGTTGCCGCGGCTGATCGGCCTCTCCCGCGCCCTCGATCTCATCCTCACCGGCAGGCCGGTGAAAGCGCAGGAGGCGCTGCAGATCGGGCTCGCCAACCGCGTGGTTCCCAAAGGATCGGCGCGCGCCGCCGCCGAGCAGCTGGCCAGGGAGATCGCTGCCTTCCCACAGCTCTGCATGCGCACCGATCGGCGCTCCGCGCACGAGCAGGCCGATCTGGATTTTGCGCAGGCGATGCAGAACGAGCTCCGCCACGGCCAACGCGCACTGGACGCCGGAGCGCGAGCCGGCGCCGACCGATTTGCCAAGGGCGCCGGTCGCGGCGGCGCCTTCTAAATCGGGGACACGATACGTCAACTTACGTAATGTGTCCCCGAATTATGGTTTGCCCAGCTTCGGTGGGCGAGGGCCGTGGCGGACTGCGCCTTGGAGCGGCGCATAGCTGAGCTCCGTCCCGGATTTCACGCAGCGCAGGAGCAGGCCGCCGCGGCTCATGTCACCGCGGCCCACGAAGTCGGGCGGGAAGAGCAGCCGGTCGCCGAAGATGTGCAGCAGCGCGTCGGCATACTTGCCGGTGGCGATGCTCCCCAGCAGCACCACCTCGCCGTCGGCGCCGATGCGCGCCGCCAGCTGCCGCGCATCGCGTTCAAGGGGCTCACGATAGCGCGGGTCGCGAAGGTCCACCGGCACCTCCGCGGCCGCGCGCAGCTCGTCCGCCGTGATCACGGTGTCCACGTCCAGGAGGCCGCGGCCGGGCAGGATGGCCAGCGCCCCGCAGCCGCCCTCCGGAACGCGGCAGAACGCCCGCGCGTAGGCCAGCTTGCCGCGGAAGTAGAGGCCGCTGGCAAATTGGAAGAGGTCTCCCAAGGGCGCGCCGCGCTCTTGGAATTGCCACGCCAGCGCGAAGCCCGCCCGCGGGTTCAGAAGCAAGCTCATCCGCTCGCCCCCCGCCTTGGCGGGCGAGAGCAGGAAGACGCGGGGTGGACGGGCGGGCATTCGGCTCCTCGGGGTCTTGCCAGCGGGGTGCCAACGGTTCTACCTGTGTACCTCATGGGCCGCCTGCTGCTGCTGGTTCTCCTCTGCTCTGCCTGCCACCACTCCCGCGCCGACCGCCGCGTGGTGGCCCCGCGCGACGTGTCGGCGCTGGAGAGCGACGTGGCCGAATCGCTGCGTTGCCCCGAGAATCAGATTCGATCGCATCCGGTCACGCTATTGATGCGGGAAGTGTCGGCGTGCGGCCAGCGCCGCGTGTATGCCTGGGACGCCATGGGCGAGCGCTGGGTATTGGCTTCCGTAGAGAAGCGATAGTCGCGCCGCGGCATCCAATGGTCATATGAACCGGATGCCCGTTCTCTTCATCGGCCACGGCTCGCCGATGAACGCCATCGACGACAATGTCTGGAGCGCAGGCTTCAAGAAGCTGGGCAAGCTCCTGCCCGAGCCGAAGGCCATCCTCAGCATCTCCGCCCACTGGTACGTCGCCGGCACCTTCCTCACCGGGGAAGAGCACCCGCGCACCATCCACGACTTCGGCGGCTTTCCCCGCGAGCTCTTCGAGATGCAGTACCCCGCTGCCGGCAGCGCCGAGCTGGCGAAGCGCGTGCAGAAGCTGATCGGCGAAGGCGCCGCGTTGACCTCCGAGTGGGGCCTCGACCACGGCACCTGGAGCGTGCTCCACCACCTGCGGCCCAAGGCCGACGTGCCGGTGGTCCAGCTCAGCATCGACGGCCGCCTGCCCCCCGCGGCGCATCTGGCATTGGGCCAGGCGCTGCAGCCGCTGCGCGAGGAAGGCGTGTTGATCATGGGCAGCGGCAACCTGACCCACAACCTGCGCCATGCCTTCGGCAGCTATCAGCGCGGGGAGGCCGCCACGCCGGCGTGGGCGAAGTCATTCGACGCGGACGCCACCAAGGCGATCGAGCAGCACGACGGACCGGCATTGGCCCGGCTGGCGCAGACCGACGCGGGACGCCTCTCCCACCCCACGCCCGATCATTACTATCCGCTGCTCTATGCCAGCGGCGCCGCGGACCCGAAGGACAAGGTGTCATTCCCGGTGACGGGATTCGACATGTCCTCGCTCTCCATGCGATCCGTGCTCTACGGATGACCGCTCGCACCCGCGCGGCCTACTTCGGCTGTTGCCTGCTCTGGGGCTCCACCTGGAGCATGATCAAGCTGGGGCTGCGGGACCTGCCCCCCTTCTTCTTCGCCGGCACGCGCATGATGCTGGCCGCCCTCTTGCTGCTGCCCTTCGCGCTGCGCGCCGGGCTGCGGCGGCAGACGAGAGAAGGGCTGGGGTGGATCGCATGCGTCGGTTTGCTACAGATCGGAATTCCCTACGCGCTACTCTTCGCTGGCCAGCAATGGGTTCCCTCCGGGTTGGCGGCGGTGCTCTTCGCCACCTTCCCGGTGTGGCTGGTGCTGGTGGCGAGCGTGCTGCTGCACGACGAGCCGCTCACGCCGCGCAAGCTGCTCGCCGCGCTCCTGGGCATCGCCGGCGTGGTGCTGCTGCAGTTGCCCGCGCTGCGCGGCCAGGCGCTCTCGCACCTGGCGGCGCTGGGCGGCGGGTTGGTGCTGCTCGCGTCCGTGGTGATCGCGCTGGCCAATGTGCTGGTGCGCAAGAAGCTGGGGCCCTATCCGCCCGTCGTGATCGCCTTCGTGCAGGTGTTCGCGGGGGCGCTCTTGCTGGTGGCCTTGTCCATGGGCCTGGAGCACGGACGGCCGGCCAACTTCACGCCGCTCTCGGCATTCGCGCTGATCTACCTGGCGGTGTTCGGCACCGCGGTGACGTACCTGTTCCTCTTCTGGCTGATTCCGCGCGTGCCCATGGCAGCCATCGGCGCCATCCCGCTATTGGACACCACCGTCGCGGTCATCCTCGGCTCGCTGGTGCTGGGCGAGCACCTGGGCTGGTCGCTGCTGGTCGGCGGCGCGCTGGTGCTGGGCGGAGCGGCGCTGGCGAATCAGGCGCCGGCCGAACCCGCCCCCGAGTCGGCGTGATGACGGCTGACGCCCGTCGCGCTGTAGCTCGATTGGCCGCAATCGCCTGCGGGGTCGGAGCGCTGGGCGCCCTCCTTCTCGTCTACGCAAGGACCAGAAGAACGCCGGAGCCACCCGGGCTGCCGGCGGCGGATGCCCGGCTCGTCGCCGCGCTTCGCTCGAAGATCCCGCTCGATCCCATGGCCCTCGACGCCGATCCCTACCTGACATGGCGCGGGAAAGATCCCCTTCCGGCCTCGCCGGGAATGGTGTGCGCCGTCCGGTTCGAACCCGACGCGCTCCATTACCGGCTCGCCACCTTCGCCACCGAAGAAAAGGCGCGGGCGGCTGGCTGGGCAGTGACGCATGCCGGCGCTTGCGGGACCTGCTCGACGCTCCGGGATCTGGCGGTCTATCTCGAGCAGCCCGACCTCACGGCGCCCGTGCGCAGGTGTGCCCTGAAGCTCAGCGCCGAAGCGCGTCTCGCCTGCATCGAGGGGCTGGGGTTCACGCGCGCCTGCGCCTCCACCTGGGAGTACAACGTCGAGAACACGCGCCGCGAGTGCCTGGGCGTGTGCCTGCTCAGCTGGATCGAGGCAGAATCCTCGACCGACGCGGAGGGGCGGCTCAACCCCTGCCTGCGCTGCGACGAAGACCGCTCCGGCCCGGTGTTCAAGGCGACCGCCGGGCGCACGCGGCGCAACTCCGGCATCCGCTCTTCCATCCGCCGCGAGGACGAGGAGATCGCGCACGTGGCGCACGATTACGTGCCGGGCGCCCCGGAGCGCTGACCCGGGAGCCTCGCGGTCACCGCCAGACCGCGGCTGAGACCTCCACCGCGCAACCGGAGGCTGCTATGACTCGCGCGGAGGTGAGCGATGGGCCCTACCGACACGTTCTCCCGGGCGCGAGACCTTCTCTTCGCCGAGCGCGACGATTACGGCGCCGCATACGCGAAGTTCCGCTGGCCTGCGCTGGACCGGTTCAACTGGGCGCTCGATTGGTTCGACGCCTACGCGCGCGGCAACTCGCGGACTGCGCTCCACATCGCCGACGACAAGGGCGCCGAAGTGAAGGCGAGCTTCGCCGAGCTCTCCGAACGGTCGAACCGCATCGCGAACTGGCTGCGTGGGAAGGGCGTGCGCCG
This sequence comes from Myxococcales bacterium, assembly GCA_035655715.1. GTDB lineage: Bacteria > Myxococcota > Myxococcia > Myxococcales > 40CM-4-68-19 > 40CM-4-68-19. The sequence continues at coordinate 17,597 of DASRTX010000065.1, forward strand.
CGGCGATCGCGTGCTCCTCATGCTCTCCAACGTGCGCCCGCTCTGGGAGGTGATGCTGGCCGCGATGAAGCTCGGCGCGGTGGTGGTGCCCTGCTCGATGCAGCTCGTGCGCAAGGACGTCGAGGAGCGCGTCTCCCGCGGCGAGGTGAAGCACGCGATCGTCGACGCTTCCGTGGCGGAGCGATTCGGAGGTCTCGATGCCGTCCGCACGCGGCTGGTGATCGGCGAGGCCGAGGGATGGACCCGCTACGAGGATGCGCTCGCCAGCAGCGCCGCCTTCGTCCCCGACGGCGAAACGCGAGCCTCCGATCCGTTCCTGCTCTACTTCACCTCGGGGACGACCGCGAAGCCGAAGCTGGTCCTGCACACCCACGCGAGCTATCCGGTCGGGCATCTTTCGACCCTGTACTGGATCGGCATGCGCGAAGGAGACGTGCACCAGAACATCAGCTCGCCGGGTTGGGCCAAGCACGCGTGGAGCAGCTTTTTCGCTCCCTGGAATGCGGGCGCGACCATCTTCGTGCTGGAGCAGTCGCGCTTCTCGGCGCAGCGCACCGTGGAATGGGTGCGCAAGGCGGGCGTGGCGACGCTCTGCGCGCCGCCCACGGTGTGGCGGATGATGATCCTCGACAACCTGGGCGAGCGGCCTGCTGGGTTGCGCGAGTTGGTCAGCGCCGGCGAGCCCTTGAATCCCGAGGTGATCGAGCACGTCCGCCGCGATTGGAACCTCACCATCCGCGACGGCTATGGGCAGACGGAGACGACGGCGCAGGTGGGGAACACGCCGGGGCAGGAGGTTCGCCTCGGCTCGATGGGCCGGCCGCTGCCGGGGTATCAGGTGGCCCTGCTCGACTCGCAGGGCCGCGAGGCCTCCGAGGGCGAGGTGTCGTTGAAGCTCGAACCGCGCCCGCTCGGATTGATGGTCGGGTACGTCGACGATGCGGCTCGCACCGCGGCCGTGATGGCGGGCGGCTACTACCGCACCGGCGACGAGGCGTCGCGAGACGAGGCCGGCTATTACCACTACGTGGGACGAGGCGACGACGTGTTCAAGTCGTCCGATTATCGGATCAGCCCCTTCGAGCTGGAGAGCGTGCTCATCGAGCATCCGGCGGTCGCCGAGGCCGCCATCGTGCCCAGCCCCGATCCGGTACGGACCAGCACGCCGAAGGCGTTCGTCGCGCTCAAGCCGGGCGTGGTTGCGGACGCGGAGACCGCGCGCGAGATCCTCGCTTTCTGCAAGGAGAAGCTCGCGCCGTACAAGCGCATCCGCTGCGTGGAGTTCGCCGAGCTGCCGAAGACGATCTCGGGAAAGATCCGCAGGGTGCAGCTGCGAAATCTGGAGAAGGAGCGACGGGCGACCGGCGAGCGCGCTGCCGGCGAGTACTGGCTGGACGACCTGGAACGAAAGGGGTGAGCGCCGCGCTCCCTTTTGATCGCACGCGGCGATGGAGGGATCCATGCACCGGATCGTCGTCATGGGACTCACGATCGCGCTCAGCGCTTGCATGACCCAGTTCTACGGAAGCCCGAAGGTCGATAAGGGCCCTGCAGGCTGCAAGGCGGCTTGCGACGGGTGGGGAATGGACCTCGCCGGAATGGTGAAGATGGGCGAGTACTCCGACGGATGCATCTGCCAGGTGAGGCCTTCGGCTGCGCCCGGCACTCCTGGCCGGTCAGGCGCCTCCATCTCGGCCGCCACCGGCGTGTATCTCCAGATGCAAGCCGCAGCCGCGGCCGCCGCGGCCAATCAGCAGCGGATGCAGCAGGAGCAGCAAGGCACGATGCGCGGCACGCGCTGATCGACGCCGCCGCTGCTCCGCGGCTCGAAACTCCCACCAGCCTCATGGCCTCGTTGGGGTTGGATCAACGCAGTTTTCTCAACACACCCGCTCGCTTGGCTGCTTTCCGACACTTGCGGCAATTTCGCATTGGGCGTAAGCGACGGCCTCATCGAGGATGCCGCCATGCTGCAGATGCTCCCCACCATCGAAGACGGTCATCTCGTCCTTCACCTCGGCGGCGATCTCGACAGCGAAGGCGCTGCCGCCGTCGCCCGGCTCATCGGCCAGAGCATGGGTGATTTCGCGATCGATTTCACCGACGTCCACCGGGTCGAGGACTCCGGCTTCACGGTGCTTTCGCGGGCGATGCGCCGCTGCCCGTACAAGCTCGTGGTCCGCGGGCTGGACGAACGGCCGCTCGCCGAAGTCCCGCACCCGTAGTCACTCGGGTCAGACCGCCAGTTCGTACAGGTAGTCCACGAACGACTTCACCGCCCCGTCGAGGCCGGCGATCTTCGGATTGGCGCTCTCGATCAGGTAGTACTCGTCGGGCGCGTGCGCGCCGCTGCCGTGCCCGAGGCCGAAGTGGCCGGCGGCCAGCTTGAGCGGCGCTTCGGTGAAGACGTACCCGGGCCAGGAGCCGCCCAGGCGGGGCCAGAGCAGCGGGTCGATGCCGTGCTTGCGGTACGTCGCCACCTCGGCGCGGATGAGCGGGGCGTCGGGCGAAGTGGTGTTGGGCCCGTACCCGCCGCTCATGTTCACCTCGATGTCCTTGAATCCGCGCTTGTCCAGGTGGGCGCGCAGCTTCTTCAGGCAGTCGTCCACCGTCTGGTCTGGCACCAGCCGAAAATCCATCTTGGCCACCGCCTTGTGCGGCAGCACCGTCTTGCCGCCGGTGCCGGTGTAGCCGCCCACCAGGCCCTCGATGTTGACGGTGGGCTTGCCCGCCAGCCGCTGCTCCGCCTCGCGGAAGGAGATGTCGCGGACCCAGTGCTGCACGCCCAGCTGCTTCTTCATGATCTCCTCGCGCTCGTGCTTGGCGGCGAGGTCGATCATCTTTTCTTCCGCCGCCGAGAGCGGCTTCACCCGCTCGTACCAGCCGTCGATGGCGGGGTCGACGCCGTCGGGCGTGACCAGCGAGTTGAGCGCCTGCACCAGGTGGAACGAGGGGCTGTCGACGGACGCGCGCAGCGAGGAGTGGATGTCCTTGGCGGGACCCCTGCCCCACTTCTCGCCGCTGGCGATCATCTCGCACTCGATCACGCCCTTGGCGCCCAGGTTGACGCTGACGCTGCCGTCCAGCCCCTGCGCCGCGAAGGGCATCCAGATGCCCTGCGTCTTCTTCAGCGCCTCCATGATCTCGGGGCGGCGGACGATCTGCGGGAAGTGCGGCGAGCCGATCTCCTCCTCGCCCTCCGCCACCAGGACCAGGTTGACGGGCAGCTTGCGGCCCGCGCCGCGGATGGCATGCAGCGCTGCCAGGAACGCGCCTTCCGGCCCCTTCTGGTTGACCGCGCCGCGCCCGACGATGACCTTGCCGAGGCCGGGCTTGTCCACCAGGCGCGCCTCCCACGGCGGCGAGGTCCACTCCTTCGGGTCCACCTGCTTGACGTCGAACATGAAGTAGAGACCCAGCGTCTTCGTGGCCCCCGCGTCGCAGGTGGCGAACACACCCGGCTTGCCCTCGGTGGGCACCTTCACCGCGCTCTGGAAGCCGGCGTCGCGCAGCAGGTCGATCATCATCTGCGCGCCCTCGTCGTTGCCGATGCTTTCGGCCGCAATGGTGGGCTGGTGGATCCAGGTCTGGATACGCTTGACGGCCTCATCGTGGCGCTTGCCGATCTGGTCGTAGATGGGGGCGAGATCGTCGCGGGCGAAGGAGGGCATGGCGAGGGAAGCGGCGCCGGCGAAGGCGCCGCGCAGCACGGTGCGGCGGGAGAAGTCGGTCATGGGCTCTCCTTCGACAATGAGCGGGGGGCGGTGTCAAGCCGGGGTTGCAGCGTAGGGGCTCGCAGGTCCGCGCGGGGACACGCGGGATGACGCCGGGGGCCGGCATC
>DASRTX010000066.1:0-14631 GCA_035655715.1 Myxococcales bacterium
GGAGGAGCAGCACCCGGCGGCGGAGCAGCACCCGGCGGCGGAGCATCAGCCGGTGGTGGAGCCGCAGCTGGTGGTGGAGCCGCAGCTGGTGGTGGACCCGCAGCTGGTGGTGGAGCCGCAGCTGGTGGTGGAGCCGCAGCCGGCGGAGGAGCAGCAGCCGGCGGAGCAGCAGCAGCCGGCGGAGCAGCAGCACCCGGCGCAGGAGCAGCAGCCGACGGAGGTGCAGCACCCGGCGGAGGAGCATCAGCCGGCGGAGGAGCAGCAGCCAGGGGAGGAGCAGCAGCCGGCGGAGTAGCAGCACCCGGCCCCGGAGCAGCACCCGGCCCCGGAGCCGCACCCGGCCCCGGAGCCGCAGCTGGCGCTGGAGCCGCAGCTGGCGGTGGAGCAGCACAGGGCGGTGGCGCAGCAGCCAGCGGCGGAGCAGCATCAATCGGAAAGGGCGCAAGCGAGGGGCCGAACCCGAACACCAACCCGAACTCGAACACGAACACGAACACGAACACGTCTCCGAAGAACATCGCCGCACCTCCCGCTCCTGCCCCAGCCGCGGTCGCCATCCCCGAACCATCTGCCTCCGCCATCGCAGCCGCCGAGGGCAGCACCTCCCTCGCAGACCTCATCTCCAAGGCGGGAGACACGAAGGCGAGCGCCGGCGATCTGCAAGGCAAGCTGAAGGACCTGAAAGACAAGGCCGACGAAGCGGATCGGCGCCACGGCGGCAACAAGGACCCCAACATCGACGAGTAGCAGCGGGAGAACGCGCACATGCCGGAGCAGATCAGGAATCCGAAAGCCGACGCGGAGCCCATGCAGCTCTACCGCTTCCGCGTCCGCAGCTCCGACGGCCGCGAGCTGGTCAGCGCCGTGGCGGTGGTCGATCCCAACGCCGACGCGGAGAACGCGCACGACGCGGCCGATTCGCTGGAGGAGCTGGACCAGAAGCACGACCAGGAGTCGAGCCAGCACGACGACGATCTGGCCAAGGCGCACGAGGAGGAAGCGAAGCGCCACGCCGCCGACCTCGACGCGCACCACGGCGAGATCGCCGATCAGCACCTCGCCGCGGTGGACGCGAAACATGAGGGCGACCAGGCGCGGGCCGGGGGGGAGCTGGCCGCGAAGCACGCGGAGGAGCTGGACCTGCACGCGTCGCAGCTCGACGAGCAGCACTCCTTCGAGCGCGAGACGGTGGAAAAGCAGCTCGCCGAGCGGCACCACGCGGAGCTGCGCTCCGAGCTCGGATCGCTGGTCCAGAAGCATGCCGAGCAGGCCATCCGGCACGGCGAGGAGCGAGCCCGCGGTTTCTTCGAGAAGCTGGCGCAGCACGCCGGCGAGTTCGCCGGCAAGCACGTGGCCCAGCTCAAGGACGCGGTGGCGGACGTGGTGCGCAAGGGCCATGAGGAGCTGGGCAAGCTCACCGGCGACATGGAGCGCGCCTTCGCCAGGACGCACCTCCAGTTCCTGGAGGAGGCGGAGCACAAGCTGGCGGCGAAGATCGAGCAGCACGGCGCCGACGCGGAGCACGCGCTGGAAACGGCGGTCCGGTCGAAGGAGGACGAGCGCTTCCGCAAGTACGAGGCCGAGCTGGCGAAGCTCGACGCCGACAAGGCGCTGCCGCCCGACGTTGCCAAGGGCCGCCGCGGCGACCTGCGCTGGGCGTTCCTCAGCGACCTGCGCGCCGCGCGCGACCAGCTGAAGCGGGACTCGCTGCGCGAGCTATCCCGGAAGGTGGACGAGGCGCGCAAGAAGCATCTCGAGGATCGCGGGCGCGGCGTCGAGGACCTGGTCCGCAAGCACCTCGACGACAAGCTGAAGAGCGTCGAGGAGGCGCTGAGCGGCCAGGCCCGCCGGCAGCAGAAGGCGGCGGACGAGGTCAGCCGCAAGCTCCTTCAAGACAGGAAGCAGCGCGACGACGAGCTGCTCGCGCAGCACAACGGCGAGCTGCAGCGGGGCGAGAAGGAGCTGCACGAGCGGCAGTTCCAGGAGAAGAACGAGAAGGAAGCCGCGCTGCGCGACCGGCTGGAGAAGGCGCGGCGCGACGCGCTGGAGAAGAAGCGCAAGGAGCAGGCCCAGGAAAGGCGCAAGCACCTCGACGGCCTGCGCGGCCGGCACGACGAGCTGAAGCAAAAGCACCTCGACGAGCTGCAGAAGGCCCAGGGCGAGGCCCGCAAGAAGCGCGAAGAGGAGCTGCAGAAGCAGCAGGCAGACGCCAAGCAGAAGCGCGCCGACGCCCTGAAGAAGCGGCAGGAAGAGGAGATGAAGAAGCGCACGCAGCTCCTCGCCAAACGGCAGAAGGAGGAGCGCCGCCGCCACGAGGAGCTGCTCAAGAAGAAGGATCAGCAGAAGGCGGAGCCGAAGAAGGCGGCGGGGACGAAGCACCCGTAACGGCACAAGGTCCAAATCCCTCACGTCCGTAGATGGGGACACGATCGCGCGCTCGCCGCGCGGCCGTCATGTCCCCGGCGGTCCCCGACCTGCGATACAACGCCGGCGGTGGCGCCCCGCGAGTACAACTTCGATGGCTTGGTCGGCCCCACGCACAACTACGCCGGCCTCTCCCACGGCAACGTCGCCTCCTTCGCCCACGCCGGCAAGCCCGCAAACCCGCGCGCCGCCGCGCTGCAGGGGCTGGAGAAGATGCGCTTCGTCGCCTCGCTGGGCGTGGGCCAGGCGGTGCTGCCGCCGCACGAGCGGCCCTCGCTGAGGACGCTGCGGCGGCTGGGGTTCCGCGGCAGCGACGAGGAGGTGGTGGAGCAGGCGGCCTCCGATCCCGAGTTGAAAGACCAGCTGCTCCGCATCAGCTCCAGCGCGGCGGCCATGTGGACGGCCAACGCCGCCACCTGCGTGCCCGCCGCTGATGCCCGCGACGGCCGTCTGCACCTCGTCCCGGCCAACCTGACCGCGATGTTCCACCGCGCGCTGGAGGCGGAAACCACCACGCGCGTGCTGCGGGCCATCTTCGCCGATGCCGCGCGCTTCGAGGTGCACCATCCGCTGCCGGGCGGCGCCCACTTCGCCGACGAGGGCGCCGCCAACCACACCCGCCTCTTCACCGACCGCGTGGCGCACCTCTTCGCCTGGGGCCGCCGCGGGTTCGGCGCACCGTCCCCCGCCGGAGAGCCGGCGCGGTACCCGGCGCGGCAGACGCGCGAGGCCTCCCACGCGCTGGCGCGGCTGGGCCAGGTCGAGCCGGGCCGGGCGCTCTTCCCGCAACAGCACCCTGCCGGCATCGACGCCGGCGCCTTCCACACCGACGTGCTGGCAGTCGGGAACGGCAACGTGCTGCTGCTGCACGAGCTGGCCTTCGTTGGACACGAGGCGCTGCTGCGCGACCTGCGCGCGCTCCTGGGCGAGTCGTTCGTGGCCTACGTCGCCTCCGAGCGCGAGCTTCCGGCCGCCTCGGCGATCTCGGCATATCCGTTCAACTCGCAGCTGCTCAGCCTGCCCGGAGGCGGCATGACCATCGTGGCGCCGCAGGAGTCGCGCGAGGATCCCCGGGCCCGCGCCTTCCTCACGCGCGTGGTCGAGTCGGGCGGGCCCGTGGGGAGCGTCCACTATCTCGACTTGCGGCAGTCGATGCAGAACGGCGGCGGGCCGGCCTGCCTGCGCCAGCGCATCGTCCTCGGCGACGAGGACCGGTCCGCGATCAAGGCGCGCGTCTTCTGGGACGAGGCGCTGGGGCGCGAGTTGGAGGACTGGGTTCGCGCCAGCTATCGCGACCGGCTGGAAGGAAAGGACCTCGCCGACCCGCTCCTCGCCCGCGAGACCATGGCCGCGCTCGACCGGCTCACGCGAATCCTGGAACTGGGCAGCGTCTACGACTTTCAGTGCTGAGGAGGCGGGGGCGCTTCCTTGCGCACCAGCTTGCCCTGCGGATCCACCAGGTAGTCCGCGTCGTCGTAGGCCAGGGCGAAGAGCCCGTCCTCACGCAGCGTGATGGAGCGCGGCGGGCGCCGCGCGATCAGCGAGGCGGCGTCGTTGGCGATGGTGAGGGTGGTGCTGGGCGCTTCCGCCTCGCGCTCCTCGGGAACCGGCACGGGCGGCTCCGGCGACGCCGGAGGCGCTGGCTCGGCCCGCTTCTGCTCCTCCTTGCCGTGGTCCACTTGCGCCACCTGGGCGCGGATCTTCGCCGCGTCGTCCTGGGGCAAGCGGTCCAACTCGCGGGTCAGCTCGGCGTTCTTCGCCACCACCCGCGCGGCCGGCATGATCAGCGGCTTGGGAATGGGAAGCGGCGACGGAGCCAGCCGCAATGCGCCCGGACGGGGGTGGGCCCGCGCCAGCCGATCCTCGCTGATCTGGGCCTTGCGCATGGCATCGAAGCCCGGCTTCAGGTCGCCCACGGTGAGCCCGCCCTTGGCGTCCGCCAGCGCCCCGGCCAGCTCGTCCGCCGCGCCCAACGCTTCGGCGCGCATCCGGCCGCCCCGGTCGAACTGCTGCACCAGCCTGGGATCGTCGTCCTCGCGCATCAACTCGGCGGTGGTATCGCGGATCCAGGTGCCCCGATCGACCGCCTGCAGCAGTCGCTTCAGCTCGGCGCGGCCCCGGCCCACCGCCGCGTAGTCGCTGTTGCGGATGTCGTCGAGCTGCGGCGGGCTGAGACGCTGATTCAGGGCGTCCTGCGACCAACGTTCTTGTTGAGAGAGCGCGCGGTACATTCGATCGTCGTGCTGCACGGCGGAGCTGCCGGTGATGCAGCCGGCCGCGAGGAGCAGGACGAGGATGATTCGGCGCATGCGCACTCCTTTTCCCGGGGCGCGCGACCGGCGCGTCAAGAGACCACCATCTCCGACACGTACAGGTCGCGTTCGGCCACGCTCCACTGTAGAACGGCCAGCGGAGGAAGGAATTCAATGATCCTGCTCGCTGTCCAGTCGCTTGCCCTGCTGGTGGCCGCTCCGGCGCAAGATCTGCCGGCGCGCCTGCGCCATCTCGAGTCGATGGCGGCCGCCTGGGCGCCTGCCCCGTCGCGGGACGTCACGCGCATCGCCTTCCTCACCACCCTCTTCGGGACGCGCCAGGCCGCCAGCATGGCCATCGAGGGGAGCTATCCCAACCAGCTCACCGACGAGCCGGGCGGGGTGGAGTCCATCGCCTGGGTGCCGCCGGAGGCGCGCATGCTGGTGGCGACGGTGCTCCGGGACGGCCACCGTCGGCTCATCCTGGTGGACGAGGATGCGTCCGTGCCGGTGCCCATCGATGCCGCGGCCGGTGAGCAGCTCCTGGGAGGGTTCTCGCGCGACGGCAAGCGCCTCTACTACGCCGTGGTGGACGCCGGAAAGGTGACCTTGCGCACCTGGGCGGTGGAGACGCGCACCGCCACCACCGTGACGCCGCCTCCGCCGGCGGCGGGGGTGCAGCCGCCCAAGGATTCGCTTCCGCTCGACGACGCGCTCTCCGCCCTGGTGTCGCTCGGTCCTCCCTCCCCCGACGGGCGCACGCTGCTGGCGCAGGTGAAGCGCGGCGGAGGCGAGGGGGTGGCCCTGGTCGATCTCGCCGCCGCCCGCGGCACCATCCTCACCCCCACCGATGCGCCGGCCCGTTTCCGGCAGCCGCGCTTCTCGGGCGATGCGAAGAGCGTCTATGTCCTCACCGACGCGGGCAGATCCACCCTGGGCGTGGACTCCATCGCCGTGCAGGGACATGCCCGCAAGACGCTCTACGCGCCGCCGGAGAACATCGAGGCCTTCGCCATCACCGACGACGGCCACCGGCTGGCGGTGGCGCTGGAGATCAACGGCATGAACCTCTTCTCGCTGCTCGATCTCCCGTCGTTGCGGCCGCAGCCGCTGGCCGCGCCGCCCTCCGGCGCGCTCGCGGAGGGAGGCATGGTCTGGGATCGCCCCGGCGAGCGTCTCTTCTTCGGCTGGCGTCTGCCCGACGACACCACCGACGTCTGGGAGCTGCGCCTCGGGTACGGGACCGCGATGCGCCTGACGCGCAGCCCGCGCCCGGGACTTCCCCGCGAGTCCATCTCCCGTCCCGCGCTGGTGAAGATCGGCGACAGCGTCGGCTGGCTCTGGCGTCCCTCCGACCCGGCGAAGCCGCGCGTCGCCGTGCTCATCCGCTCCCGCGACGTCCGCCCGGTCTTCGATCGGCGGGTCGCCGCCCTCAACATGGCCGGCCTTGCCGTGCTGGCCATGAACGGCAAGGACCCCCAGAAGGCGGCGCGCGACTATCTCTCGTCGGCGCAGGATCTGGACATCCGTTTCCCGCTGCTGCTGAACCCCGACGACCTGCCCGTGGAAGACGCAGCGAAGTGGGGCGGCGTCGTCAGCTCGTCCGGAAAGTCGGGCCTGACCGTGGATCCAGATCACCCGGACCTCAAGTCGCTGGTGAACTACGCCACCAGCAAGCCACCCGGCCTGTGAGCTAGATCTCCGCGTTCATCTCCTTCGCGGTCCTGCGCAGCGAAAACGCGGCGGATGCCGCCGGCGCGCCCCTGCCCACCAGGAGCACGACGTAATATCCGTCCCTCAGTCCGCGGCAGAGCAGCGTCCCCTCCGCGCACCCGAGCCGCATCTCCACGATGCCTCCGGCCCCCGCGTCGGTCGAGTTGTTCTGCAGGCTCAGCCACGCCGCCGCCAGCTGCGCGCCGAACACCTTCATGTCGTAGTCGGAGAGCCCCTGGTCTCGCACCACCAGCTCCACGGCCTCGCCTTCGTAGTCGCAGAAGATGGCGCCGCGTGCCCCCGGCGTCCGCGTCACCAGGGTTGTCAGCATGCGCCGGAAGGGCACGGACCCGCTTGTACCTGCACGGTCCGAGTGGTAGCAAGCGGCGTTCCCGCAGCGAAAGAGAGGAAGTTTGGACAAGCGCGCGGCGGTCGTGCTCGGCGTCATCTTCGGCGGCCTGTTCCTGGTGCTGTTCGGGTTCATGCTGCTCGCGTACTCCGCGGTGAAGGGCGGGACGTCGGCCTACACCCTGGACACCGACACCACGGTGGGGGCCCGCATCGGCATCGTGGAGGCCAAGGGCACCATCGGCGACCCGCAGACCGGCGTGGACGCCGACCGCATCGTCAAGCTCTTGCGCAAGTACGAGAAGGACGACGACATCAAGGCGGTCGTCCTGCGCGTCGATTCCCCCGGCGGAGCGGTGGCGCCCTCCCAGGAGATCCACGACGCCATCAAGCGCATCAAGGCGAAGAAGAAGGTGGTGGTCTCGATGGGCGGGCTGGCCGCCTCGGGCGGCTACTACATCAGCGCGCCCGCCGACCGCATCTTCGCCGAGCCCGGCACGCTCACAGGCTCCATCGGCGTGATCTTCATGCACTTCAACGTCCGCGGTTTGCTGGAAGCGGTGAAGATCGAAGAGACCACGCTGAAGAGCGGCAAGTACAAGGACACGCTCTCGCCGTTCCGCCCCGTCCAGGACACCGACCGCGAGGAGATCCAGGGCATCTCCGACGACGTCTACGGCCAGTTCGTGCAGGCGGTGGCCGAGGGCCGCAAGCTGCCGGAGGCCAAGGTGCGCGAGATCGCGGAAGGGCGCATCTACACCGGGCGCCGGGCGAAGGAGCTGAAGCTGGTCGACGACCTCGGCGGATTCGACGACGCGCTGCAGGCGGCCTGGGCGCTGGCGGGCCAGGCGGGCGAGCCGCGGGTGCAGTACCCGCCCAAGGACCGCGAGTTCTCCCTGCGCGACCTCTTGCGCGGCGCCTTCCAGGGCGCGTTCCAGGGCGCCGCGGAGGGCGTCCGCGCGGCGCCCGGAGAAGGCGGCGTCATGCTCCTGGCCCCCGCGCTGGTGAGATGATGGACCAGCTCTGGGCGCCTTGGCGGATGGAGCTGATCGCCAAGGGCGACTCGAAGTCCGGCTGCATCTTCTGCGACCTGCCGCGCGCAGAGGACGATCGCGAGAACCTGATCCTGGGCCGCACGCAGCACACCTTCGCCATCCTCAACCGCTTCCCCTACAACAACGGCCATCTCATGGTGGTGCCGCGGGCCCACACCTCGGACCTGGGCTCGCTGCCGCGCGCCGAGCACGACGAGCTGGCCGAGATGCTGCGCGTGGCGGTGCGGCTTCTGGGAGAGGGCTACAGCGCGCAGGGTTACAACGTGGGGATGAACCTGGGTCGCGTGGCCGGCGCGGGCATCGCCGATCACCTCCACTGGCACGCGGTGCCCCGCTGGGGCGGCGACACCAACTTCATGCCCGTGCTGGGCGACACCAAGGTCATGATCGAGCACCTGCACGCCAGCTGGGACCGGCTGCGGCCCCTCTTCGATCGGGATTTCAGCAAGGTCGCCCGATGGTGAAGGAGCAGGTCGCAGGCCTCTTGAAGGGCGCCCTGCAGAGGTGCGTGCAGGATGGGCTCTTGCCGCCCGGCGAATATCCCGTGCAGCTCGACGCGCCGAGGCAGGCGGCGCACGGCGACTTCGCCTGCAACGCCGCCATGATCTTCGCCAAGCAGCACGCGGCGGCCACCGGCGCAGCCAAGCCGAACCCGCGGGCGTTGGCCCAGGCGCTGGTGGATCGGCTGGAGGATCCGGAAGGGCTGCTCGCGGGCAAGCCCGAGATCGCAGGCCCGGGCTTCCTCAACCTGCGCCTCGCCCAGGACGTCTGGCACAAGGCGCTGAAGGCAGTCTGGGAGCAGGGCGAGCGCTTCGGCCACAGCAACGCCGGCGGCGGCCTGCCCGCCATGGTGGAGTTCGTCAGCGCCAACCCCACCGGCCCCATGCACGTCGGCCATGGGCGCGGCGCGGTGATCGGCGACGTCGTCGCCAACCTGCTCGAGTGGGCGGGCTACAAGGTCTTCCGCGAGTTCTATATCAACGACGCCGGCGGCCAGGTCTGGCGGCTGGCGCACGCGGTGCTCGCCCGCGCGACGGAGATGCGCCCCGACGTTCCGCGCGTCGCGCTCGATCCGGAGGACTACCAGGGCGAGTACATCAAGGACGTGGCGCGGGCCTGGCTGGACGCGGGCGGGGATCCGTCGCGGCCCTTCGCGGAGCTGCGAGAGCCGCTGCGCAAGTTCGCCACCGGCTGGATCCTGCGCGAGCTGATCGAGAAGGACCTGCAGCTCTTCGGCATCCGCTTCGACAACTTCTTCAGCGAGAAGAAGCTCCACGACGAGAACCGGCTCGAGGCCGCCATCCGCGTGCTGGACGAGAAGGGCATGACGGCCATGGAGGTGCTGCCGCCTCCCAAGGGCATGGACATCGACGAGGAAGAGTACGTGGCGCATCCGCTCAAGGTGGTCAAGACCACGCGCTTCGGCGACGACCGCGACCGGCCGCTCTTCAAGACTACGGGAGAGCCCACCTACTTCGCCGCCGACGTGGCGTACCACTTCGACAAGATCTCGCGCGGCTACCGGCGGCTGATCAACGTCTGGGGCGCCGACCACGGCGGCTACGTGCCGCGGATGAAGGCCGCGGTCGCGGCCATGGGCGGCGAGCTGGAGGTGATCCTCTTCCAGCTGGTGAATCTGATGAAGGACGGGCAGCCCTTCCGCATGAGCAAGCGGGCGGCGAACTTCGTCACCCTCCGCGAGCTGCTGGAGGTTGCGGGGTCGGACGCGACGCGGGTGTTCTTCCTGCTGCGCCGGGGCGACATGGCGCTCGACTTCGACGTTGGCCTGGCGCAGAAGCGCGACAACGCCAACCCCGTCTTCTACGTGCAGTACGGGCACGCGCGCTGCGCCGCCATCCTGCGCAAGGCGCGCGAGGAGAAGGGGCTCGAGGCGCGCTGGGACGCCCAGGCCATGCAGGCGCTGCAGCTGCCCGAGGAGATCGATCTGATCAAGCGCGTGCTCCACCTGCCGGAGCTGATCGCGCACGCCGCCTCCGCCCTGGAGCCGCACAAGCTGGTCTTCTACCTTCAGGAAACCATCGCGGAGTTCCACGGCTACTACACGAAGTACAAGAAGACCGAGCGGGTGATCTCCGACGACGCACGCAAGACCGCCGCGCGACTCTACCTGGTCTGGGCGGTGAAGCAGACGCTGGCCAACGCACTGGCCGTACTGGGTGTGTCCGCGCCCGACAGGATGGAGGCTCCGGCGGAAGAAGAGTAGCGAGGACCCGTCTTCCTCTGGTACATCCCGCCGGTGCGCGACGTCGAGAAGCTGCGCGAGCGGTTGACCCTCTCGCTCGACAACGGACAGGTGGCAGCCTTGCTGGTGGCCGCGCTGCTGCTCCTCGGCGGCAGCTTCGCCGTCGGGCTGATGGTGGGCCGGCGCACGGCCGCCGCGCCGCGTGCCGAGGCGGGCGACCTGGCGGCGCTGGATGCCGACGCGCGCAGGCCGGAGACGGCCGCTGCCGCGCCCGCGCCGCGCGCCGCTCCGCCGGCCCCTCAGCCGGAGACACGCGTTGCCCCGGAACAGGCCGCCGCGTCGGTGAAGCCGCCGGCGCATGCGGCGGCGTTCGTGCCAGCCGCGGTCCGGGCTGCCACGGTGGTCCCCCCACCTCCCCGCGCCGTCGAGGTCGCCTCATCCGCCACGGTGCCGCTGCCGCCTCCGCCGCGCGACCCGGGCGCCTATACGGTGCAGGTGGGCGCCTCGCAGGACCGGGGCGAAGCCGCCCGGCTCCTGGGCCGCGCCCGCGCTGCGGGACTCAAGCCCTACGTGATGGAGGCCGATCTGGGCGCCAAGGGCACCTGGTTCCGCGTCCGCGTCGGGGCTTTCGGCGACAAGGACTCCGCCAACCGTTTCCAGAAGGACGTCGAGCGCGAGCTGCGAGTTGCCGCGGTCGTGATGCCGACGCGCTGACACATGCCCGAGACCAAGCCCGTCCGCGTCGACAAGCCCTGGGGTTACGAGCTCATCTGGGCGCACACCGATCGTTACGTGGGGAAGATCCTCCACATCCAGGCAGGGCACGCGCTCAGCCTGCAGTACCACCTCGCCAAGGACGAGACCGTCTACGTCCTCGCCGGCCGCATGCGCTTCCAGACCGGCGCCGAGGGCGAGGAGCTGCGCGATCGCGTCCTCGGTCCGGGCGAGGCCTTCCACATCACGCCGCTGCTCCGGCACCGGATGGTCGCGGAGAGCGACTGCGACATCCTCGAAGCCAGCACGCCGGAGCTCTCCGACGTGGTGCGACTCGAGGACCGCTACGGAAGGGTGAAATAGGTGCGAGCAATCGTCCTGGGGGGAGCGGGTTTCGTCGGCAGCCATCTGGTGGATCGGCTGCTCGCTCGCGGCGACGAGGTGGTGGCCGTCGACAACTTCGTCACCGGCCGCCGCGACAACCCGGAGCGGAACCGCGACAACCCGCGTTTCCGTTTCGTGGAGCACGACATCTGCCAGCCCATCCCGGTGGTGGGGCCTGCCCAGGTCGTCTTCAACCTGGCCTCGCCGGCCTCGCCCATCGACTACGCCCTCTTGCCGCTGGAGACGCTGGAAGTGGGTTCGGTGGGCACGCGCAACGCACTCGATCTCGCGCGCATGGCCGGCGCCACGCTGCTGCAGGCGAGCACCTCGGAGATCTACGGAGACCCGCTGGTGCATCCCCAGCGCGAGGACTACTTCGGCAACGTCAACTCCATCGGCCCGCGCGCCTGCTACGACGAGGCCAAGCGCTTTTCCGAGGCGTTGATCACCTCGTATGGCCGCGTGCACGGCACCCCCTACCGGCTGGCGCGCATCTTCAACACCTACGGCCCTCGCATGCGCGCGAACGACGGCCGGGTGGTCCCCGCCTTCGTCACCCAGGCGCTGCGGGGGGAGGACTTCACCGTCTTCGGCGACGGCACGCAGACGCGCAGCTTCTGCTACGTGGACGACCTGGTCACAGGTTTCTTGATGTTGCTGGAGAAGGGCGATGCGCGGCCGGTGAACCTGGGCAACCCGCGCGAGATGACCCTGATCGAGTTCGCCGAGACTACCCGCAAGGTGGTGGGGAAGGGCGGCCGCGTCCGCTCCGTGCGCCCGCTGCCCGAGAACGATCCCAAGCAGCGGCAGCCCGACATCACGCGGGCGCGGACCATCCTGGGCTGGGAGCCCAAAGTATCGCTGGAAGAGGGGCTGCGTCCGACCGTGGAGTGGTTCCGGCGGGAGTTGGGGCTCTAGACTAGAGATACCGCCGCACCCGCTTCATGTACTCCCGGTACGGCTCTCCGAACTGCTCAGAGAGATAGGCCTCCTCGCGCAGCACCGCGGTGCGGTGCACGGCGAAGAGCGCGAGCGGCGCCAGGAGCGCGATCCAGCCGCGCGCCAGCAGCCCGCTCAAGCCGATGGTGAAGAGGGTCAATCCCACGTACATCGGGTTGCGCGAGAATCGGTAGGGCCCGCGCACGATCAGCTCGGGCGAGGGCGTCCAGGGCTTCGGGTCCTGGCCGGTCCGGCGGAACCACCCAAAGGCCGACCCCAGCAGCGCGACGCCCAGGATGACCAGCACGGCACCCGGCGGCGCGCTGGCGAGGAATCCGGGGCGCAGGCCGGGAAGGAAGGCGCCGATCAAGATGGCGGCGGCGAACCACACAGGCGGTGGAACCCGCACGCGGGCGCCCCCCTGCTTGTTGCGGACCGCGCTCTCCGAGCCGTTGTGCATGGCCGCCCCCCATGTTATCCCCCGCAACCTTCCATGCCAGAGCAGAACCAGCACCTGCGCAACTTTTCCATCATCGCGCACATCGATCACGGAAAGTCCACGCTCTCCGATCGGCTTCTGGAGAAGACCGGCACCGTGACGGCGCGCGAGGCGCAGGACCAGTTCCTCGACAACATGGAGCTGGAGCGCGAGCGCGGGATCACCATCAAGGCGCAATCGGTGCGCATGAGCTGGCAGAGCAAGCTCGACGGCAAGGACTATGTCCTCAACCTCATCGACACGCCGGGGCACGTCGACTTCGCCTACGAGGTGTCGCGCAGCCTCTCCGCCTGCGAGGGTGCGGTGCTGGTGGTCGATGCGTCGCAAGGGGTGGAAGCGCAGACCCTCGCCAACGTCTATCTCGCATTGGAGCACGACCTCGCCATCGTCCCGGTGATCAACAAGATCGACCTCCCCAGCGCCGACGTGGAAGGCACCCGCAAGGAGATCGAGGAGGTGATCGGCCTCGACGCGTCGCACGCGGTGGCGGCCAGCGCCAAGGAGGGCGTCGGGATCGAGGAGCTGCTCGAGCAGATCGTCCACACCGTGCCGCCGCCCGCGGGCGATCCGGACGCGCCGCTCAAGGCGCTGATCTTCGACAGCTGGTACGACTCCTACCGCGGCGTGATCATGCTGGTGCGCATCTTCGAAGGGACGGTGAAGCCGCGGCAGAAGATCGTCTTCATGTCCAACCGCCGCGAGTACGAGGTCTCCGAGGTGGGCGTCTTCGCCCCCAAGGCGCGCGGCAAGGCCGAGCTGATCGCCGGCGAGGTGGGCTTCGTCGTCGCCAACGTCAAGGTCATCCAGGACGCCAAGGTGGGCGACACGCTCACCGATCCCATCCGGCCCACCGAGAAGTCGGTCCCCGGCTTCAAGGAGATCAGGCCGATGGTGTTCTCGGGGATCTTCCCCGTGGACTCCAAGGACTACGAGAACACCCGCGACGCGCTGGAGAAGCTGAAGCTCAACGACTCGGCCTTCACCTACGAGCCGGAGACCTCGCAGGCGCTGGGCTTCGGCTTCCGCTGCGGCTACCTGGGGCTCCTGCACATGGAGATCGTGCAGGAGCGGCTGGAGCGCGAGTACAACCTGGACCTGATCACCACCGCTCCCTCGGTGGTCTACAAGGTGGTGAAGAAGGACGGCACCGAGGTCCGCGTCGACAACCCCGCCAAGCTGCCCGGCGAGGGCGAGATCGAGAAGCTCCTGGAACCGCTGCTGCTCGCGCACATCTACGTCCCCAACGAATACGTGGGCGCGGTCTTGCAGCTGTGCCAGGACCGCCGTGGATTGCAGAAGGACATCAAGTACATCGGCACCAAGCGCGTCCAGATCACCTACGAGATCCCGCTCGCCGAGGTGGTGTTCGACTTCTTCGACAAGCTGAAGAGCATCTCGCGCGGGTATGCTTCCCTGGACTACGAACCCCTCGGGTACCAGGAAGCGGATCTGGTGAAGCTGGACATCCTCATCAACGGCGAACCGGTGGACGCCCTCAGCACCATCGTGCATCGCGATCGCGCCTACCTGCGCGGCCGGCAGGTCTGCGAGAAGCTCAAGGAAGAGATCCCCAGGCAGATGTACGAGGTGGCCATCCAGGCCGCCATCGGGTCCCGTGTGATCGCGCGCGAGACCCAGAAGGCGCTGCGCAAGAACGTGCTGGCCAAGTGCTACGGCGGCGACATCTCGCGCAAGCGCAAGCTCCTCGAGAAGCAGAAGGAAGGCAAGAAACGCATGAAGGCGGTGGGGCAGATCGAGATTCCGCAGGAAGCATTCCTTGCCGTGTTGCGGGTCGAAGAATGACCGTGGCGCGCGCCGAGCAGGCCAAACGGGAAGCCGATCGCGAGCGCAGCGTGGTGCAGGCTGCAGACGGCGGCCCGCGCGAGTTCTACAGGGTGGCGGGCTACGGGCGGCTCGCCGGCATCCTCGCGGCCACGGTGGCGATCGCGGCGGTGGCGCAGCACCTCTTGCGCAAGCAGGACTTCCTGCTCGGGTCGCTGGCGGTGTTCCTGGCCGTCTTCGTGCTCTCCACCATCGGCTCGGCCACCCCCTGGGGCGTGCGCAGCCGGGCGCGCTCCGAGGCCAAGGGCCTGCGCAAGA
>DASRTX010000067.1:0-15057 GCA_035655715.1 Myxococcales bacterium
GGCGCCATCGCCTCGTCCCGAGCCGCGGCACCGCGCGGTGCTGATCGCCGACTTCACCATCTCGGAGCTGGCGCGGCAGCTCGACGGCGACGAGGTGCCGCGCGTAGCCTCCGAGGAGGCGCCGTTCGGGCAGGTGGCGCAGACGCTCCTTGCGGAATCTTTTGGCGACGCCGACGTGGCGGTAATCTGGACGCGGCCCGAATCGGCCATCGCGTCCTTCGCGCGGCTGTTGGCCTTCGAGCCCGTCGACGAGAAGGAGCTGCTCGCCGAGGTGGACGCCTTCTGCGCGCTGGTGAAGAAAGCCTGCGGTCGCCTGCGCGCGGCGTTCGTGCCCACCTGGACCTTGCCGCGCTGGCAGCGCGGGCTGGGGCTCGGAGAGGGCCGGGTCGGCGGCGCGGCGCGGGCGCTCTGCGCCATCAACCTGCGCCTGATGGAAGGGCTCTCCTCGGCGCCGAACGTGCACGTGCTCAACGCGGAGCCGTGGCTGCAGGCGCCCGGCGGCGGCTATCACCCGAAGCTCTGGTACCTGGGCAAGGTCCCCTTCCACGACGCGGTGTTCGCGGAGGCGGCGCGCGACGTCAAGGCAGCGCTGCGCGGGCTCTCCGGCCAGGCGCGCAAGCTGGTGGTGGTCGATCTCGACGACACGCTCTGGGGCGGCATCGTCGGCGACGTGGGCTGGGAGGGCCTCGAGCTGGGCGGCCACGACGCCGACGGCGAGGCCTTCGTGGACTTCCAGCGCGCCCTCAAGGACCTCACCCGCCGCGGGGTGGTGCTGGCCATCGCCAGCAAGAACGAGGAGTCGGTGGCGCTGGAGGCCATCCGCAAGCACCCCGAGATGGTGCTGCGCGACAACGACTTCGTGGCCTTCCGCATCAACTGGAACGACAAGGCGCGGAACATCAGCGAGATCGCGGCGGAGCTCAACCTGGGGCTCTCGTCGGTGGTGTTCATCGACGACAACCCCGCCGAGCGCGGGCGCGTGCGCGAGGCGCTGCCGGAAGTGCTGGTGCCGGACTGGCCTCTCGAGCGGACGCTCTATCCCAGCGCCTTGCTCTCGCTGCGCTGCTTCGACAGCCCGGCCCTCACCGCCGAGGACGCGCAGCGCACCGCGCTCTACGCCGAAGAGCGGCAGCGCTCCCGGCTGCAGCAGCAGGTGGGATCGATCGACGAGTGGATCGCCGGCCTGGGGCTTCGAGTCAGGGTGGAGCCGCTGGCGGGCGAGAACCTCACCCGGGCGGCGCAGCTGCTCAACAAGACGAACCAGATGAACCTCTCCACCCGCCGCCTCACCGAGCCCGAGCTGCGACAGTGGGCGGACGGAGCAGGGCGCTGTTTATGGACGGTGCACGTTGCCGACCGGTTTGGAGACGCCGGCCTCACCGGCCTGCTCAGCCTGGAGGCGAACGGGAAGTCGGCGCGCATCATTGACTTCGTGCTCAGCTGCCGGGTGATGGGACGCCGGGTCGAGGAGACCATGCTGCACGTGGCCGTGGCGCATGCGCAGCGGCTGCGCCTCTCCTCGGTGGAGGCGCACTACCTGCCCACGCCGAAGAACAAGCCCTGCCTCTCCTTCTGGCAGCGCTCCGGGTTCAGGGCACAGGACGAACGCTTCGTCTGGGACCTGGAGCAGCCCTACCCGCTGCCGCCGGGGCCGAAATTGGAGACCCGCTCGTGAGCCTGCGCACCGCCCTCTGGCTCCGGCGCTGCAGGCGGCGCGGCGCGCGAATCCGTCTGGTGGGCCGGCCGGTCTTGCTCGGCAGCGGCGACATCGAGATCGGCGACGACGTGGAGATCGTCTCCTCGCCGGTGCCTTCCCACTTCCTCGCCGCGGGCGCCGCACGTCTGGAAGTCGGCGACGGCGTTCGCATCGGGCACGGCGCGGCCATCTCCGCGCTGGGCCACGTCCGCATCGGCGCGGGCGCACGGCTGGGGCCGTTCTGCGTGGTCAGCGACAGCGACTTCCACGAGGTGGGCGACCGCGCCGTCCGGCCAAAGCCGCGGCCGGTGATCATCGGCAAGGACGTCCGGATCGGGAGCCGCGTCACGGTGCTGCCGGGATCGACCATCGGCGACGGCGCCCGCATCGAGGCGGGCAGCACGGTGGGGGGGCACATTCCGGCGGGGACCCACGCCGCCGGCGTCCCGGCGCTACCAGTCAGGGCGGCCGGTGTACCAGGTGTACACCCGGTACACGATGCGGCGGACGGTGACGACCTCCAGGTCTCGGTGCCCAGGCTGGTGATGCGCGCGCTCGGCCTTTCGCGTCCACCCGAGGCGCAGAGCGGCCCGGATCAGATCGAGCAATGGGACTCCTTGGGGTCGCTCAAGCTGCTGGCCTCGCTGGAGGAGGAGTTCCAGGTGAGTCTTCAAGAGACCGAGCTGGCCAACGCGCGCTGCGTGGCCGATCTGGTGGCGGCCGTCGATGCCGCCCGGCGGCGCGCAATCGGCGCTTGATGGCCCATGCGGGCCGTACTATTCCGTCGGGCCGTGCGCGGCCCGGCAGAGGGGGAAGGATGCACAGCGATTCGAGGAACGAGGGTGGCGCAGGAGAGGCACGACCGATGAGCGAGCTGGTTCCTTCCCCCACCGCCCCCCTGCAGCGGCGTCACAAGCTGTCGGTGGTGATTCCGGTCTACAACGAGCTGCGCTGGGTGGAGACGGTGCTCGACCGCGTCGCCAAGGCAGACACCAGCGGATGCGAGCTGGAGATGGTGGTGGTGGACGACGCCTCGAAGGACGGCACCACCGACCTGCTCAAGCAGCTGGCCATCCGCATGCCGCAGCTGCGGCTGGTGCTGCAGAACCCCAACCAGGGCAAGGGCGCGGCGCTGCGCCGGGGCTTCAAGGAGGCTTCCGGCGACATCGTCCTCATCCAGGACGCCGACCTCGAGTACAGCCCCGACGACTATCCCGTCCTGCTCGCGCCGATTCTCGACGGCCGCGCCGACGCCGTCTTCGGCAGCCGTTTTTTGGGCGGCCCGCACAGGGTCCTCTACTACTGGCACTCGGTGGGGAACAAGGTGCTCACGACCCTGAGCAACATGTTCACCAACCTCAACCTCACCGACATGGAGACCTGCTACAAGGTCTTCCGCACTGAGGTGCTGCGCAAGGTGACCACGCGCCAGGACCGCTTCGGCTTCGAGCCGGAGATCACCGCCAAGGTGGCCCGCGCCGGCGCGCGCATCTACGAGGTGCCCATCTCGTATGCCGGCCGCACCTACGCCGAAGGCAAGAAGATCGGCTGGCGCGACGGCGTCAAGGCGCTGTGGTGCATCATCCGCTACGGGATCGGGGACTGACGACCGGAGCGCGCAAGGAAGGTGCTGCGCAGGATGGTGACATCCCGGATGCCGACGCCGCCGAGCGCCGCCAGCGTCCCGACGTAGGCAACCGACGCGGCCACGAACAACACCGGGAAGGGCGCGGCGGGGAACCCGCGCACCGGAACGATCATCGCCGCGGAAGCGGCGATCGCGCGCAGCAGATCGGCGTAGATGGTCCGGTCCAGAACGCCCCGTCCCAGGAGGTGGACGGCCGCGCCGAGCATGGCGAACTCCGCCGCGGCAGTGACGGCAGCGGCCCCCAGGCCGCCGTTGCCGGTGCGCGCCTGGAACCAGGAGATCAGCAGCGCGGACGCGCCCGCGCCGACGGCCACCAGGGCGCCCTTCCACAGCGTCCAGGCCAGCTGACGGCCGGAAGCGAGGATGGCGGTGCCCAGCGTGATGTTGAGCGACACCGGCAGCAGGTAGGCGCTGAAGACGCGCAGGTTGTCGGCCGAGGGCGCAAAGGCGCCGCCACCGAATACGAGATTCATTCCTGCGTCCGCGAACAGGAACGAGCCCACCGAAAGCGGAAAGGCGATGAACACCGTCACCCGCAAGGCGCCACGCACGGCGCGCCCGAAGGCCTCGGCGTCGGTCGCGTGGAGACGGGCCAGCGTGGGGCTCAACGCAGACCCCAGGATCACCGCTGGAAAGACGAGCAAGTTGAGGATTTTCGCGGAGGCGCCGAACCAGCCCACCGCCTCGGGCGAGCCGAACTTCGACAGCAGCACCGCCTCGACGCTGGGCTGCAGCGCGACGATGCTGGTCCAGAGGAAGAAAGGGACGCCTCCCTTGAGCAGCTCCAGCATGGTGGCGAGGCGCGGGCGCGCCGGCAACAGGCGCATGCGGATCACCACGCGGGCGCAGACCAGGAGCGTACCGGCATAGGTGACGATCTCCGCGCCGCAGATGCCGCGCATGCGCCACCCGAGGGCGATGGCACCCACCAAGAGGCCGGTATGGAGCACCTCGGTGAACACCCGCATCCAGGCGTTGAAGGCCATCTTCTCCAGGCCCTTGACCACCGCCATCGCCGCCGTCCCCACCGAGGCCAGGAGCTGCGAGATGTAGACCATGAACACCAGCAGGCGCGTGAGCGAGTCGTAGCCGAGAAGCCGCAGTGCCACTTCCAGGACCAGCGCCCCCACCACTCCGAGCAGCAGCCGCAGTACGGCGCTGCTGGCGATGAATTCGGCGGCGCGGCTGTTGTCGCGGGCGATCGCCAGCACGCTGTAATTGTCCTGGCCACATTCGATGGCCATGGCGCCGAACCCGGCCACGACCCCGGCCAGGTACATGGTCCCGTAGTCGGTGCTGCCCAGCCAGCGGGCCAACAGCGGCACGGTGATGAAGGAGAGCCCGTTGGTGAGCAGCTGCGACACGAGCATCAAGAGCGCGTTGCGCGAAACGATGGTCCTCGAGTTCATGGGCTCAAATCACCAGCTTGCGGACGTAGAACGCTTCCGCAAACCCGTCGGGGGCATTGCACTCGATCCCGCGCAGTCGCATCAACGCTTCGAATGTTTCCGGTCGGAACCACTTGCGGCTCGCCTGCGACGGGAAGTGGCGCATGATCAGATCGATCTTGCGCCGCGCGATCGGCTGCGCGAGCGGCAGGAAGAGATTCGGCTGCCCCAGATCTCCCTCGTACTTGGGGATCTCGTACTCGGCGATGAGGTGATCGCGGAACGTGTTCCAGGTCAGCTCGGCGATGGTGCGATGGTCCTGGTGGAGGTCGCGGGTGCGGTGGGTGAGGATCAGGTCGGGCTTGACCGCCGCCTTGATGCTCTCGAAATGGTCCTTGATGGCGGCGGACACATGCGGAAAGAAGCTCTCGCGGAACGCGTTGATCTCGATCGACGCGCTCCCCGCGGCGGAGAGGAAGTCCGCCGCGCTCGCCCGCGCCTCCGCCTCGCGTTCCGGGTTCGAGGCGAACACCGCCCAGTGGACCTGCGATCCGGGATGCTCGGCGAGGAGTCGCAGGATGGCGCCGCCGGCGCCGATCTCGAGATCGTCGCAATGCGCCCCCAGGCAGAGGATGTTCAGGGGGCCGGCGGGCTTTCCCAGGATGGCTGGAAGCATCAGTTCCGCCCGCGGCGACGCCAGAGACCAGCCGCCAGCACCGCTCCCAGGAGCGACCCGTCCATGGTGCCGTGAACGCAGCCACAGCCGGCGCGCGGCGCCTCGACGATGGTCGTCTGCCCCGCGTCGGTCTGCGCGCCGCCGTCCGCTGCCGGCCCGCAACTTCCGCCGTCGCAGGGCTGCAAGGAACCCGTGTCCAGCACAAGCACCCAGTCGGCGAAGCCGGTTCCGTTGTTGCCGGGAGGCGTGAAGACTCGCGTGCCGGTGTTGGGAAGGGCTGCGGAAATGTCGCTGAAGGCGCCGCTCGCCGGATTGAACCAGCGCGCCCGGGCGGGCGCGGTCATGGCGGTCATGTCCACCGTGACGGTGCTCGAATGGGCGGGCGGGAGATAGGCGACCAGCAGCGTCCCGTCGCTGGCCGCGGCTGCTGCCACGTAGCTCGCCGATGCGGGGTTGGATCCTCCCGCGGTGATCAGCGTCTTCATTCCGCCGAGTCCCGACGGGACGAGCGTCCACCAGGGGATGGTGGCGACGAAGGCATTGAGCCGAGCCATGTCCTGCGCGCCCTGGGTGTCGAGGTGTGTCTTCCAACCGGCGTTGAACGGCCAGACCAGGCCGTTCCCGGAGACGTACCCCGCGATTCCGCTGAGCACGCCCCACCACTGGAACCTGCGCACCGGCTGGGTGGCGCTCGGATTGACGGCGTTTCCGTCCGGCCCTTCCTCGTCGTAGGGCTCCTCGAGGAGAAAGGCGGGACGGGTGGGCGTGCTCGCGTAGGCGCCCCGGGTGAAGGTGCTCACGTTCCCTGCCCAGCTGTAGGTGGAGTTCAAGGTGCAGTTGGATCCGAAGGGCACCTGGTCGGTGCAGATGGATTCACTGTTCCATTCCGCGGCAAAGTGCGTGGATTGCTGGCCCGCGACGCTCTTGAGGCCGTCGATCAGTCCGCTCTCCGCGGCCTGCTGCGGGGCCGTGAACCCCCCCATGTCGCCGCCCATCATCCAGACGATGTTCTTCCGGTTCTTGTAGCGGGTGGCGAGCAGGTTGCCGTAGGTGGTCATCCTGTCACCGCCGTTGGCCGTCATCTCCTGCATCCATCCCTGATCGCCGGCGGAGTAGCCCACGTACGCCGGGAACATCAACACCACGATGCCCTTGGCCTCGCAGGCGCTGAGGAACTGATCGACGAAGACCCAGTACGGCTCGTTCAAGGAGGTGAAATCCGGCGCCTCGGTATTGATGTTCGCGTAGGTGAGCGAGCCGGACCAGGCGGCGCCGTCGATACGATTGCGAAATGGCAGCAGCGCGCCTGCGTTGGCGAACGGCGGATTGTTGCCGCGCGGATCGTGGTCCAGAACGTGGAACTCGATGGCGTCGTACCCCTTCGCCGCGGTGTTCTCCAGGAAGGTGGCCTGATCGGCAGCCGACAGCGAGATCACGAACCAGGCAGTGCGCCCGAGGATGGGGAACGGCACGCCGTTCTGATCCTCGAGGTAGCGCTGGTTGGCGGACGCGCGCAGCGGGAACAATGGCGCGGCGGCGCTCGCCAACGGCACGAGCAGCAGCGATGCCGTGAGAAAGCGCATTTTCCTATTTCGCCTCGCTCAAGCGACTTCCCTGCGCTCTTGCGCGAGGTGCTCTTCCAGCCACGTGTCGCCGCGGAAGTGCCGGTACTGTTCCGCCCGCAGCTCGTCGGCGACGCGGCCCTTGGGCAGCTCGACGTCGGCGTAGGTGAGCACCTGGTCCTTGCCGATGTTGCGGCGCAGCCGGCAGCCTTCCACCAGCCCCTCGGGCAGGTAGCGCTTGGAGCTCATCTCGTCGGCGTTCACCGCCTCGCCGTAGGTCATGTACATGCCGTACTCGTCCAGCACCTCGCCCGCCTTGAGATCGCGCTTGGCCACCGCGCAGACCTCGACCACCGGCCCGCCCAGCGACGGAGCGACGTCGTCGCCCAGCAGCACCACGCGCGCGATGGCGAAGGGCGCCTCGAAGTGGACCAGGTGGTACGGCGTCCAGAACGGATAGAGCGGGCCCTCGCCCATCTTGTAGAGGTTGAGGTAGTGGCGCTGCTTGGGGTCCGGGTGCTCGGCCAGCACGAACACCTTGATCAGCGCCGGCCCCACCGTGTAGTCGACGATGCCGCCCAGCGCGCGGGCCTCCTCGATGTCGTAGAGCTCGGCGATGTTCATGATCGAGCCGTCGTACTTGCGGCCGCGCGACATGCCCCGCGATTGCACCTTGAAGCCGGTGGCGTTGGCCACGATGGTCTGCTCGAAGCTGATCTTCGAGCCGTCGGCGAACGAGGTGACCATGGCGGCATTCTGGCCCCAGCGCTCCGCCCAGCCCTTCTGGGTGGTGGGGTTGCGGTAGGGGTCCTGCAGGCCCTTCACGTTGCCGATCACGCGCGGGATCAGGCCCAGGCCCTGCACCCAGCGCACCAGGTTCATCTGCACGCCCGGCTCGTCGCCGTCGCAGGCCGAGAGCACCTGCCCGTACTTCTTGCCGTAGACGCGGAGGATGGGCCCGATGGTGGCGTCCACCTCGGCGTTCATCAACACCACCGACTTGCCGTGGCGGAATGCTTCCAGGATGACGCGGGCGCCGAACTCCACCGACCCGGTGACGTCCACCACCACGTCGACGTGCGGGCTGCGGCAGATGGTGAAGGCGTCCTCGGCCACGGTAGGCAGCCCGCGCGCCAGCCGTTCGTCGAGCTGCTGCTGCGTTCCGACCGCGGCCACGTCCTCGCAGCCGGCGTAGCGATACACGCCCAGCGCGCGCTCGGGCTTGCGGTTGTAGACCGCCGCCATGCGCATGCCGGGAACGCTGTTGACGATCTGGTTGGTGAGGCCTTGCCCCATGAACCCCGCGCCGATCATTCCGACGCGAACGGGCTTGCCCTGCTCCTCGCGGGCCTTGAGGGCCCTGTCTACGATGATCATCGCTTCCTCACTTGCTCATCCGGCGCTTCAGCTCGGGCTCGATCTCCTCGAGCTTCTTCCACGCCGCGTCCTTGGGCGAGATTTCCCCGACCGGCAGCGGCCACGACAGCCCCAGCCGCGGGTCGGCGTAGTGCAGCCCGCCTTCCGTGCCCGGCGCGTAGAACTCGCCCACCTGGTAGCTGGTCTCGGTGCCGTCCTCGAGCACCTGGTAGCCGTGCGCGAACCGCTCCGGCACGTAGAGCGCGCGGTGGTTGTCGGCGGTCAGCTCCACCGCCACGTGCTGCAGATAGGTGGGGCTCTCCGGCCGCAGGTCGACGATGATGTCGAGGATGGCCCCGCGGGTGGCGCGCACCAGCTTGGTCTCCGGCGCGGGCGGATACTGGAAGTGCATTCCGCGAAGCGTTCCCCGCGTCTTGTTGAAGGCCACGTTGGCCTGCGCGATCACCGGCTTGAGCCCGTGCTCGGCGAACTCGTGCTGGCAGAACGTGCGGGCGAAGAACCCGCGGCTGTCCTCGCGCTTCTCGAGCTCGAGGATGAACGCACCCCCGAGCCTGGTCTCGTTGAAGATCATCTTTCCCCCAGCTGACGTCAGGCCGCGGCCGTCTGGCTTCTCCAGCGGAGATCGGCGCCCAGCTCGCCCGAACCCATCAACCGCTTGATCTGGTCGATGCGGCGGTAGCGCGGCCCTTCGAAGTCCTCCAGCACCAGCCCGATGGCCTTGTAGGCCTCGTAGAGCTGGACCGCGCCCTTGCGCGCGTCCCACTGCGGCTGGAAGCCCGGCAGGACCCGTCCCACCTTGGAGAAGTCGGCGCGGTAGTTCCGCTTGTCGGGCCCCGCGCCCTCCGCGAAGGCCAACTCGCAGCCGGGCACCGTCTCCTTTACGATCTCGGCGATCTCGCGGATGCGATAGTTCTGGTCGTTGCGGCCGATGTTGAAGGCCTGGCCGCGCACCACCTCGGCCGGAGCGGCCAGCACGGCGATGAAGGCGCGGCTGATGTCCTCGATGTGCGCGATGGGGCGGAACGGCGTGCCGTCGCTCTTGAGCATGATCTTGCCCGAGGTGAACGCCCAGGCGACCAGGTTGTTGAGCACGATGTCGAAGCGCAGGCGCGGCGAGACGCCGTAAGCGGTGGCGCAGCGCAGGAAGGTGGGCGTGAACGACCGGTCGGCGAGCAGCGCGATGTCGCGCTCCGCCCGGACCTTCGACTCGCCGTACGCGGTGACCGGGTTCAGCTCCGACTCCTCGGTCACCGGCGCGTCGCCCGCGGCGCCATAGTTGCTGCAGGACGAGGCCAGCACGAAGCGGCCCACCCCGGCCGCCCGGGCCAGCATGGCCAGGCGCACCGATGCCAGGTGGTTGATGTCATAGGTCAGCTGCGGGTTGAGATCGCCGAGCGGATCGTTGGAGAGCGCCGCCAGGTGCACGACCGCGTCGAAACCCTTGAGATCGGTGGGTTCCAGCCCCCGCACGTCCTTGACGACGGTCCGGATCGACTCGGCCCATGGACCGAAGGTCGACTCCCGGTAGAAATCCGCATCGACGCCGGCGACATCGTGACCGGCCCGCGCCAACATCGGCGCCATGACGGAGCCGATGTAACCACGGCTCCCCGTGAGCAAAACTTTCATTATGTCCCCCCCGCAAAAAGCTTATACCACCGAACCGCCCCCGGCACCCAACGCCTTGAGGACCTCGCCCGCGATCGCCAGCGACGCCGTGAGGCCGGGAGATTCGATGCCGAAGAGGTTCACCAGCCCCGGAACGCCGTGATCGGCGGGGCCCTGGATGACGAAATCCTGCGCCGGAGATCCCGCCGGCCCCAGCTTCGGCCGGATGCCGGTGTAGCCCGGCCGCAGCGCGCCGTCGGGCAGGGCGGGCCAGTACCGGCGGATCGCGGCCTCGAACGCGGGAGCGCGCGACTCGTCCACCTGGTAATCGATCCGGTCCACCCACTCGACGTCAGGACCGAAGCGCGCCTGGCCCGCGAGATCCAGCGTGAGGTGGATTCCCAGCCCTCCAGGAACCGCGACCGGGTAGACGAGGTGGCGGAACGGCGCGCGGCCCGAGAGGGAGAAGTAGTGACCCTTGGCGTAGTGGCACGGCGGCACTGCCGAGGCGGGCACGCCGTCGAGCGAGCGCGCCACTTGCTGCGCCCACAAGCCCGCCGCGTTGATCGCCACCGCGCAGCGCAGCGACATGCCACCGGAGGTGCGCAGCTCGATGCAAGCGCCCCCTACGGCCCCGCCCAGGACCCGCGTGCGCAGCGCGACCATGGCGCCGGCCTCCTGCGCGTCCCGCCGCAGCGCCGCCATCAGCCCGTGCGAATCGATGATGCCCGTCTCGCGGCTGAAGAGCGCCGCCACCGCCCTGACCTCGGGCTCGAGCGCGCGCGTCTGCGCCGCGTCGATCAACTCCACTCCCTCCACGCCGCAGGCGACGGCACGCTGCAGGCAGCCGTCCAGCGCAGGGCGCTCCGCGTCGGAGGTGGCGACGATCAGCTTTCCGGTCCGCCGGTGCTCGATGCCCTTCTCTGCCGCATAGGAGTAGAGCGCGCGCCGGCCCGCAACGCAGAGGCGCGCCTTCAGCGACCCGGGTGGGTAGTGCAGGCCGGCGTGGATGACCTCGGAGTTGCGCGAGCTGGTGTGCATGCCGATGCCGGGCTCGGCCTCCAGCACCACCACCTCGCGGCCCGTCCGCGCCAGCGCGCGCGCGACCGCGAGGCCCACCACGCCCGCGCCGATCACCACCGCGTCGGTGGTCCGTTCGCCGGTTTCGGGATTCATCAGCGGTGCAGCAGCACGGTGCCGAGGATCCGCTCGCGGCCGATCAGCTCGATGGTGCGACGTGCGGCGGCCAGTGGCGTCACGCCAAGCTCGACGCAGAGGAGCACGGCGTCGGCGGCCAGCACCACGGGTAGCACCAGCGGATTCGTCACCACCGCTTCCAGCGCGACGATGGTTGCCTTCTCCGCCGCCACCGCGGACGGCTCCCACCCGAGCGGTCCGTTCCGGCCGGGAGAATTCATCGTCCACGACGAGGCGTCGCCATGGTCGGTGAGGTCCATGGCCAGCGTGGCGATGGCGTCGAGATCCATGCCCTCGGCCTCGATCACCTGCACCGGGTTCATGCGGATGAAGCCGCCCACGTCTCCCAGGGCGCGCGCCACGGGGACCACCGAGCGCCCCGGCGCCGCCGGAACCACCGCCAGCGACCTCCAGGGCCTCCGGCGCGTGGCGAACCACAATGTCTGGAGATCCAGCGCGGGAAGCTGTGGAGCGTGCGACCCGGCGTCGCGCTTCATCGGTCGGACGGCGCTCATCGCGGCCACGGTACCGCATTCGCTGCCCCGCGCGAAATGGTGGTACACGGTGGCCGCGTGCGCGTGCGCATCGGATCGGTTTGGATCGACTCCCTGGGACTTCCCGAAGCCGTCGCCGCCGTCGAGAGACTGTGCAGCCGGGGCCGCGGCGGCATGGTCTTCACCCCGAACGTCGATCACATCGTCCTCGCCGAAGGCAATCCGCCGATGCGCGAGGCGTACGCGGCCGCCGATCTCGCGCTCGCCGACGGCCAGTGGGTGGTCTGGGCCTCCAGGCTTCTCGGCACGCCGCTGGCCGGCAAGGCGTCGGGCTCCGACTTCGCGCTGCCGTTGGCACGGATGGCCGCGGCGCGCAATCTCTCCATGTACCTGCTCGGCGGTTCCCCGGGCGTCGCCGAAGAGGCGGCGAAGCGCCTCACCGCCGCAACCTCGGTGAGCATCTGCGGCATCGATGCCTCCCCGGTGAGTCTCTCGGCGCCCGACGATGCCGTCGTGGACCGCATCGCGCGCGCCAGGCCGGATCTGGTGCTCGTGGCCCTCGGCGCGCCCAAGCAGGAGATCTGGAGCCACCGCAACCTCGAGCGCCTGCGGCCGGCCGTGCTGCTGGGCGTGGGCGGGACGCTGGACTTCCTCGCGGGTCGGGTGCGCCGCGCGCCGGCCTGGATGTCGCGCTCCGGCGTGGAGTGGCTCTTCCGGCTGGCGCTGGAACCGCGCCGGCTGGCGCGGCGATACCTGGTCAACGACCCGCGTTTCCTGGGCATTCTGGCCCGCACGCTGCGCCAGCCGAGGGCGCGGCGTGTGCAGAATCCGCTCGAACTGTAATGAGGAATCGAAAAAACTGTGTTCACCAAACGACTTACGGATTCGTTGCCGACAGTCTGTTGACCGCAGTACGCGTCTGGCCCTACAACTCCCCACCAGCGGGGGGGCCGCTCTGAAACGCGAGATCGCGTTTCTGCGTGTGCATTGTTCATGACTCTTCTTGAACCTTGGGTGCCTCGAATGGCGCGGGGGGGCCGGCTTTCGCCCGGCTTTACCGCCAGGCTCAATCTTCTCAGTGACATTGCGATCGTCGTCGGTGCGACCATCGTGGCGAGCGGCTGGGAGTGGGGCATGCCGTTGGGCGAGCTGCCCGCGGCCGTCTTCTGGGTGGCCGTCTCGCTCGCCAGCGTCTGGGTGATCGCCGCGGCAGCACTCCGGCACTACGTCGCGAGCGCGTATGAGCGCGGGCTGATCGACGAAGTGGCCATGGTGACCACGCAGGCGGCGGCGGCGCTCACCGTCCTGGTGCTGATCGACCTCTTCGCCGGCAACGCGCCCGGGATGCCCAGGCCATCGGTGTTCCTGGTGGTGGTCTGGTGCCTTTCGCTTCCGCTGCGCCTCGGCCTCTTCCGGCAGATCGCCGCGCGCGAGGAGCCCACCGACGACGTGCTGATCGTGGGGACCGGACCGATCGCGCGCCTGACCGCGCAGGATCTCCGCAACCACGGACGTCGCCGGGTGGTGGGCCATCTGCGGCTGCTCAACGAGAACGGCAAGGAAGGAAACCTGCTCTATCGCAGCTACGCCGCCGACGGCGCGGAGTGCCGCGTGCTGGGCACGGGCAGGAACCTCGAGAGCGTGCTGCGCACGGTGGCGGTGGACGAGGTCTACATCGCCGCCGACACCCGCAAGCACGGCGACGAGATGCAGGATGCCATCCGCATCTGCGAGAAGCTGGGCATCTCGTTCGCGCTGCCGGCCTACGCCTTCCGGCTGGACCGCGCCCAGGCCGTGAACGGACGCGCCGTCGCCGACGGCTACCTGCACTACCAGAACTTCAGCGCCGAGCCGTACCAGGTGGCCATCAAGCGGCTCTTCGACATCGCGGCCTCGGCTTTCGCGCTCTGGCTGCTCCTGCCCATCTTCCTCGCCACCATCGTGGCCATCAAGCTCACCTCGCGCGGGCCGGTCTTCTTCCGCCAGGCGCGAGTGGGCATGCACGGCCGGCGCTTCAACATGCTCAAGTTCCGCTCCATGGTGGCCAACGCGGAGGCGCTCAAGGCCACGCTCGCCAACCTCAACGAGCAGAGCGGCCCGGTCTTCAAGATGCGGCGCGATCCGCGCGTGACGCGGGTGGGCCGGTTCATCCGCAAGTACTCCATCGACGAGCTGCCGCAGCTGATCAACGTGCTGCGCGGCGACATGAGCGTTGTGGGCCCGCGGCCGCCGGTGCCGGACGAGGTGATGCGGTACGAGGCGTGGCAGCAGCGGCGGCTCTCGGCGCGGCCCGGCCTCACCTGCATCTGGCAGGTCTCGGGGCGCAACCAGATCTCGTTCGAGCAGTGGATGTACCTGGACATGCAGTACATCGACCACTGGAGCTTGCGCGGCGACTTCAACCTGATCTTCCGCACCGTGCCGGTGGTGCTGACTGGACGCGGTGCCAGCTGAGGTCGAGAGACAGCAGGATCCCGCGCGCGGACCGGTGCTCGTCATCGAGGACGATCCCGCCATCCGCAAGCTGCTGCGGAAGTATCTCGAGCAGCTCGATCTCGTGGTGCTGGAAGCCGGGAACGCCAAGGCCGCCCTCGTGCTGCTCGAGGGCGAGAAGCCTTCGCTGGTCTGCCTCGACCTGGTGCTCCCGGAGGCGAGCGGCCTGGACATCTGCGAACGGATCCGCGCCACGCCGGGGCTCGCCGCCACTCCCGTGGTGGTGATCTCCGCGCGCTCGATGCCGCCCGACAGGGCCCGGGCGGAGGAAGTGGGCGCGAACGCGTATCTGGTCAAGCCGGTGCGGCGGCAGACCTTCGAGCGCGTCGTCAAGGAGCTGCTGCAGCTGGATTGAAGGGCCGCGCTACACGACCGCGTTCCCGCCTCGTGCCCTCGCCGCCTCCAGCGCCGCCGCCGCCGCTGCCACGAGCTGCGCGCCGTCCTGGACCCCGTCGAACTGCGCAATTCCGCCGCTCACCGTGACCGGCGGCAACCCCTCGATGCGGGTCCGCTCGACGGCGGTGCGGAAGCGCTCGCCGAAGGCGGACATCTGCGCCGCAGCGATGCCGGGCAGGATGGCGAGCAGGAGGCGGGGGCCGTGTCGCACTGCCAGATCGTACCCGCGCAGCGCGTCGCGCAGCAGCCAGGCGGTGGCGCGGAAGACCTGCCGGGCGATGGCCGACTCGAAGACGTCGAGGGAATCGATCTCGAACAATCCCACGCTGAGCAGGCCGCCGGTGCGCAGCGACCAGGAGATGGAGCGGCCCAAGGCCTCCTCGCCGGCGCGCCGGTTGGGAAGCTGCGTCAGCTCGTCCAGCCGGACCAGCTTCTCCCGCGCATCGGTGGCGGTGGCCTCCTTGGTCACGTCGACGATCTCGTCCACGAGTCCCTGGTGCTCTCCCACCTCGATGCGGCGGG
>DASRTX010000068.1:0-4870 GCA_035655715.1 Myxococcales bacterium
AGAGCCGGAACTCGGGCATGTTCGGCGGCCACGACGAGCGCGAGCAGACGCTGAACCAGATGCTGGCGGAGATGGACGGCTTCGACTCCCGCACGGCGCTGATCGTGCTCGCGGCCACCAACCGGCCGGAGATCCTCGACCCCGCGCTGATGCGGCCGGGCCGCTTCGATCGCCAGGTCCTGGTCGATCGTCCCGACCGGAAGGGCCGCGAGGAGATCCTCCGCATCCACTCGCGCGAGGTGAAGCTGGGCGCCGACGTGGACCTCAAGCTGGTCGCTGCGCGCACGCCGGGCTTCGCCGGTGCCGACCTGGCCAACGTGGTCAACGAGGCGGCGCTGCTGGCGGCGCGCAAGGACCGCGAGAAGGTGGTGATGGCCGACTTCATGGAGGCCATCGAGCGCGTGGTGGCGGGCCTGGAGAAGAAGAACCGGCGCATGAACGAGAAGGAGAAGGAGATCGTCGCCTACCACGAGTCGGGTCACGCGCTGGTCTCCACGCTCTGCGAGCACTCCGAGCCCGTGCACAAGATCTCCATCATCCCGCGCGGCCTGGCGGCGCTGGGCTACACGCTGCAGCTGCCGCTCGAGGACCGGTATCTGATGTCGCGGGAGGAGCTGCTCGACAAGATGGCCGGCCTGATGGGCGGGCGCGCGGCCGAAGAGATCGTGGTGGGCAGCGTCTCCACTGGCGCCTCCAACGACTTCAAGCAGGCCACCGAGATCGCGCGGTTGATGGTGACCGAGTACGGCATGTCGGAAGTCATGGGACCGGTCAGCTACTCGGAGCGCAGCCGCTCGCCCTTCCTGCAAGGGGCCGGGGCGATGGCGGGCTTGACCGACAAGAACTACAGCGAGCGCACGCAGCGCCGCATCGACCAGGAGGTCTCCCGCTTCATCGAGCACGCCATGCAGCGGGCGCGTGACCTGGTCATGCGGCACCGCGAGGCGCTCGGGCGGGTGGCAGCCCGGCTGCTGCAGACCGAGGTGATCGAGGGCGACGAGCTGCGGCGGATCCTCTCGGAGAGCGGCGCGTTGCCGGTGGAAAAAAAGGGTCCTGCTGCAGCCGCGGAAGAGGAGCGGCGCGAAAGCGTGTAACCCGTTAGTCTTCCTAGGGGGTTTCTCGGGATGTCGTCGCTGCGAATCGGGCGTTCGCACAAGGCGCGGAAGGCGCTCTTCACGCGCGGGATCCGCCGCGGCTTCTTGACCGTGGGCGAGATCGACGAGGCCCTGCCCTCCGGCAGCCTCACCGACGCCGAGAGGTGGTTGCTCTACTACTCGCTGCACGCGGCGCGGGTGGAGATCCTGGACTCGCGGGGCAAGCGCGTGGACCTGGAGGACCTACGCTCGTCCCGGGACGTGCTCGAGGGAGCGGGCGAGTCGCAGCAGTGAAACAGCCTTGAAATCAAACGTGCTTGACCTCTAGCCCACCGCGGTTACGTTGCAACTCCGAAATGCCGGCGCGGTTCCGTTGTTGGTCCGGCATTGCCCCCTCTCGGAGGTTTCATGCACCGTCGCTTCACCGTTCTTGCCGCACTGTTCACCGGCGCCGCCGCCGCTCTAGTCGCGGTCCCGCTGGTTTCCGCCAGCCGCCATCGGCCGGGCGACTCGTCGCTGATCGCAAGCGAGGCGCAGGCCGCTGCGCCCTCCACCGCGGAGACGGTGCGACAGGCGGGCCCCATGCCCTCGCTGGCGCCGCTGGTCAGGCAACTGCGGCCGGTGGTGGTCAACATCAATTCCCGCTTCAAGCCGCGCAAGCCTCGCGTCGCGCAACGGATGCCGCAGGGCCACCCCCGCCTGCGCCAGCAGCCCGACGACGACAACAACGGCGAGGGCGGCGGCGGCGACGACGAGGACTCGCCGCAGCAGGATCCGATGGAGCGCTTCTTCCGCTTCTTCGGCCAGCCCCAGCCCGACGAGCAGGAGCGGCACGGCCTCGGCTCCGGCTTCCTGATCGGCGACGGCCTGGTGCTCACCAACAACCACGTGGTGGAGATCCAGGACGAGAACAACCGCGGCAAGTTCCGGCCCATGGACGAGATCAAGGTCATCACCGACGAGAGCGCCCCGGGCGGCGCGCGCGAATTCTCCGCCAAGGTGGTCGGCAACGATCCCAAGTCGGACATCGCGCTGCTGCGCATCGAGGGCAAGGACGTGGGCTCGCTCAAGTACGCCGCGTTGGGTGACTCGGACGCGGTGGAGGTGGGCGACTACGTGGTGGCCATTGGCGAGCCCTTCGGCCTCCAGGCCACGGTGACCTCCGGCATCATCAGCGCCAAGGAGCGCACACAGTTCGGCGGACCGTACTCGGATTACCTGCAGACCGACGCGTCCATCAACCCCGGCAACTCCGGCGGCCCGCTCTTCAACATGAAGGGCGAGGTGGTGGGCGTGAACTCCGCCATCATCAGCGGCGCCAACACCATCGGCTTCGCCATCCCCGTCAACGTGGTGAAGCAGATCCTCCCGCAGCTCAAGGAGAAGGGCCGCGTGGTGCGCGGCTTCCTGGGCGTCTCGCCACAGGCCATCACCGCCGACATGGTCGACCAGCTCAACCTCAAGTCCACCAAGGGCGCGCTGATCGCGGAAGTGGTGAAGCCCAGCCCGGCCGACAAAGCGGGGGTCAAGCCCGGCGACGTGGTGGTGGCCATCAACGGCAAGCCGGTGAACGACAACAACCAGCTCACCCGCGACGTAGGCGTGATTCCGCCGGGTCAGGTGGTGCGCCTGGACGTGATCCGCGACGGCAGGCAGCGCACCATCGAGGCCAAGCTGGACCCGCGGCCCGACGAGACGGAGCAGAGCGGCACCTCGAAGGACAAGGGCGGCTCGAAAGAGCCCGGCGATCTCCTCGGCGTGCAGGTGGAGGACCTGACCCCGCAGCTGGCGCGGCGCGCGCAGGTGGATCCAGGCACCAAGGGCGCGGTGATCGTCGACCTCTCGCAGGACTCGCCGGCTTCCGAGGCGGGACTCGACGCGGGCGACGTGATCGTGGAGGTGAACCGCAAGCCGGTGGCCTCCGCGGCGGACTACAAAAGCGCGGTGAAGAGCCTGAAGAAGGGCGACACCGCCTTGCTGCGCGTGAAGCACGGCCAGGCCACGCAGTACATCCCTGTTCGCATCAAGTAGCTGTACGGGGACAAGTAGGCTCTACGGGGACATGACGACGCCGCAGGCGCATCGTGTCCCCATTTACTAGGACATGATGACGCCGCAGGCGCATCGTGTCCCCATCTACTAGGCCACCGCGCTTCTGGGCCGCTGCGGCCCGAGGCGCGGTGGTGCGCTTCGGAAGCGCGAGGGCGGCGGCGCGTGGTGCTCTTCCTGCCGCTGCGGCCCCGGCTTGCTTCCTTCAGGGCTCGCGGGCACTTCCGGCGCCTTCTCTTTTTCGAACGGCAGCCAGGGAACTCCCGAGCGGCCGGCCGGCGCGGAGTATCGATTGGTGGTGCCCGAGCGCGTCGCGGTGACTTGCACCGAGCGGGTCGCCCCGTGCGCAACCACGACTGCCTGGAGCAACGCCAGGGCCAGCGCGACCGCCGCAAGCCCCGCCGTGAGCACCACCCCGGCATGCCCCTTCATGCTACCAATCTAAGACGCTCGGCTGCAGAGCGCGAGCGCGGGCCCCACGTTAGCAGGCGCTTTCCTTGACGGCTGACCTGGGTGCACCTACCGTTGCGGCCACTCCAGCCATCCGGAGAGCCTCCGTTAAATGTCCAGCAGGACAGAAAAAATCCAGCGTCAACGGAAGGCGACCGTCGCTGTGGGGAAGTTCGACAAGGCCTTCCCCGTGTTCCT
Organism: Myxococcales bacterium; assembly: GCA_035655715.1. Lineage (GTDB taxonomy): Bacteria > Myxococcota > Myxococcia > Myxococcales > 40CM-4-68-19 > 40CM-4-68-19. Next base: position 3,792 of record DASRTX010000068.1, read on the forward strand.
GGAAGGCGACCGCGGGGTGGCGAGCGGAATCGGCAGAAACATCTCCGATACCGGGATGTTCGTCGAGACGCGCGAGCCGTTCCCGCTGGGGACCCGCGTGAAGGTGACGTTCTCTCCGCCCAGCCGCGGCGGGGCGGAGATGACCTTGGAGGGCGAGGTCCGGTATCAGTGCTTCATCAACTTCGCGCGCCCGGATTCGACGCGCTCCGGCATGCGGGGCATCGGCCTCAAATTCGTCACCCCGCAAACACCCCAGAAGTTCCCTCACGGCTCAATCCACTGAGTATCTCCGGATCAATTCGCCTTTGCGTACAGCGCCCAGTGGCCTTGGCGGGTGAGGAGGTGCCATTGGGGGCCGGGTTGGGGGCGGGAGAAGGGATCGACGAGCCCGTGGACGAGAACGTAGTCGTAATAGAGGCCGTCCACCTCGTTGCGGAATGAGCTGGCGTGCCATTCCCAGCCTGCAGGGTGCGGTGGAGGCGCGGTTTCTGGCCGATATCGCAGCGGCGACTGCGGCAACTCGGCGAACGAGAACGACGCCACGCCGCCCATGCGCGCGCGGTAGTAAGCGTGGAAGTGCAGGAAGGCGCTGAACTTCGCGTAGCGCGAGTTCTGCTCGAAGATCATCCCGATGAGCCGACGGCCCGCTTGCGCGTGCGCCAGCACCTCGTCGAACGGCCCCACTTCGTGCTCGAAGCCGCGGACGTTGGCGACCGCGGTCCCCGCGGCAAACAGCGCGGTGAAGGCCACCAGCAGGAGCGGAAGGGCCCCGCGCAGTCCGCGCGCAGTCCGGAGCAGCGCCGGCAGCAACAGCGCGAACACCAGCGCGTAGCGCTCGTTGAGCTGCCACATCCAGCCGATGGAGATGGGAAACGCCAGATACAGCAGCGCGGCCCAGCCAATCCAGACGGCGACCAGACCGCGGCGCCAGGGATGCTCCTCGGGCTCGCGGCGCTGGGGCCACGCCAGGAGAGCGGCGGCGCCGATCAGGAAGAGCAGGCACAGCTCGTCGTTGCTCCCGCGCCAGATGTCGAGCAGCGCATCGGTGAGGTTCCGCAGCGAGGTGGCGGGCTCCTCCC
>DASRTX010000069.1:0-10634 GCA_035655715.1 Myxococcales bacterium
TAGGGCGAGAACTTGAGCCGGTTCTCGATGTATTGCGGGGAGAACTGCGTGCCGTCGGCGAGCCGAAGCACGTCCTTGAGCCGGTCGATCACCACCAGCTGCCCGTCCTCCAGGTAGCCGGCGTCGCCGGAGTGCAGCCAGCCGTCGGGCGTGAGCGTGGCGCGGGTGGCCTCGTCGTTCTTGTAGTAGCCGAGGAACACCGCCGCGCTGCGCGAGAGGATCTCGCCCCGCTCGCTGATCCGTACCTCGGTCCCGGGGATGGGCTCGCCCACGGTGTGGAACTTGATGCGGTCGTCGCGGTGGATGCAGGAGATGCCGCTAATCTCCGTCTGCCCGTAGATCTGCTTGAGCCGCACCCCCATGGCGTGGAAGAAGCGGAACACGTCGGGGCCCAGCGCCGCGCCGCCGGTGGTGCCGCTGCGCAGGTTGGAGAGGCCGAGCCGATCCTTGAGCGCGCGGAAGAGCAGCCAGTCCGCGCAGAACCAGAGGAAGCGCCAGTGCAGTGGGATGGGCTTCTGCTGCAGCCGCAGATCCGCCAGCTTGTGCCCGATGGGCATCAGCCGCTCGAAGAGGAAACGCTTGAGCGGGGTGGTGTCCATGATCTTGACCTGGACCGTGGAGTTGAAGCCCTCCCAGATGCGCGGCGGCGCGAACATCACGTTGGGCCCGATCTCGCGGATGTCCTGCAGCGCGGTCTCCGGCTCCTCGGGGAAGTTGATGGTGAAGCCGATGGACAGCGCGGTGGCCACCGACATCATCTGCTCGCCGATCCAGGCCAGCGGCAGGAAGGAGACGAACTCGTCGCCCGGCAAGCGCGGATCGACCTGGTGCAGGCTCATCGCCATGGTGAGCAGATTCTGGAAGGTGAGCATGGCGCCCTTGGGCGCGCCGGTGGTGCCCGAGGTGTAGCAGATCATCGCCAGGTCGCTTCCCCGGCCCAGCGCGATCTCGCGCACGAAAAGGGAAGGCTCCCGGGCGTGCAGCTCGCGGCCTCGCTTCTCCACCTCCTCGAAGGAGACCAGCATCGGATGGTCGTAGCGGCGCAGCCCGCGAGGGTCGGCATAGATCACGTACGCGACCTTGGGCAGCTGCTCGATCATGCCGAGGATCTTGTCGACCTGTTCCTGATCCTCGGCCACCACGAACTTCGCGTCGCAGTGATCGATGACGAAGGCCACCTCGGTGAGGTTGGAATCCTGGTAGATGCCTACCGAGGCCGCCCCCCGGGCCTGTGCGGCGAGCTCCGCGATGATCCATTCCGGCCGGTTGTCCCCGACGATGGCCACGGTGCCGCCGCGGGCGAGGCCCAGCGAGCCGAGGCCGAGGGAGAAGTCGCGCACGCGGTCGCGATAGCGGGCCCAGCTGGTCTCGCGCCAGATGCCCAGATCCTTCTCCCGCAGCGCCGCCTGATCTCCCAGCCGCTCGGCGTTGGCGAGCAGCAGCTTGGGAAAGGTGTCGCCGGCCATCTGCGCGGGGGCGGCGGCTGGCCTCTGGCCCCCCGCGTCGCTCATGCGGCCTGCCCGCCCAGGTAGGCGGCCTGGACCTGGGCATTGCCCTGGACCTCTTCGGGCGGGCCCTCGGCGATCTTCTGGCCGAAGTTGAGCACCACCACCCGGTGCGAAAGGTCCATCACCACGCCCATGTCGTGCTCGATCATGAGGACGGTGGTGCCTCGATCCTCGTTGATGTCGAGGATGTAGCGCGCCATGTCCTCCTTCTCCTCGGCGTTCATGCCCGCCATGGGCTCGTCGAGGAGCAGGAGCCGCGGCTGCAGAGCCAGCGCGCGGCCCAGTTCCACGCGCTTCTGCAGGCCGTAGGCGAGCGTGTGCACCACCTGCTTGCGCCAGGGCTGGATCTCGAGGAAGTCGATGATCTCCTCGACGCGCTCGCGCTCGCGAATCTCCTCGCGCCGGCCCCTGCCGTAGTAAAGCCCGCCTGCCAGGGTGCCGGTCTTCTGGTGCACGTGCCGGCCGATCAGCAAGTTGTCGAGCACCGTCATCCCGCGGAAGAGCGCGATGTTCTGGAAGGTGCGGGCGATGCCAAGCCGCGTCCGCGTCGCGGGACCCATGCGGGTCACGTCCTGGCCGGCGAAGACGATGCGGCCCTGCTGCGGGTGATACACGCCGCTGATGCAGTTGAGCAGGCTGGTCTTGCCGGCGCCGTTCGGGCCGATGATGGCGTTGAGGGCGCCCTCGTCCACCGCGAAGCTGACGTCCTGCAGGGCGTTCACCCCACCGAAGCGCAGGCTCAACCCCGAGATGTCCAGGAGAGGCGGCATCCGACGAAAGACTACACTTTTGCAGGGAGGGGAGATACGCACCCCCCGCCGTGTGCTTCCGGCAGCTGCTGGGGTCGAGAGCTCGCGAAGTGCGCAAGTCCCGATCCAGACCCGGGCCCTCAAGACGCGCACGCTGACGCGCACCCGCCCCCGATCCCACGAAGCGCGAAAGCGCGAGATCCCAGGGACTTCTCGCGGTCCGTCTCAAAATGCTACTTCGGTGGTTCGGAAGGAGCCGGTGCCGGCGTCGCTCCGGGCTGCTCTCCGCCCGGCTGCGCGGGCGCCGTCTCCGCCTTGATGCTCTCGGTCATCATCCCGATGGTCCATCCGCTGGAGGAATCGCGGATGGCGTCGAGCGCCTTGACCGCCCGCACGTACTTCGTCTTGTCGTCGGCGTCGAAGAAGATGACCGGCGGCCCCTGGGTGGCTTCCTTGCTCTTCGCCACCTTGTAATAGGCTTTGAGCCGGTCCTGCGCGGTGGTGTCGGTCAGCGTCTCGTTGTTGAGGTGCCAGATGCCGGCCTCGTCCACCTTGAGCATCACCTGGGTGAGGTCGGGCGGAGGAGGCTCGTTGAGCATCTCCGGCGGCAGCTCCTCCGGCACGCGCACGCCCAGCTCCTTCTCCATCAGCGGCGTCAGCACCATGAAGATGATGAGCAGCACCAGCACCACGTCCACCAGCGGCGTGATGTTGATGTCCGAGCGCGGGCCCTTCTTGGCCCCGACGTCCATGCCCATGGCTTACTTCGCTCCCTTCAGCTCTTCCGCGGCGAGCGAGACGCCCTTGAGCTTCGCCTTCGACGCCCAGTCCAGCACCGGCCGCACCATGCCGTAATCGGTGTCGACATCGGCCTTGAGCATGACGCGCTTGCCCGCCTCGCCGGCGCCCTTCATGGCCGCGATCACGTCGTCCTTGGAGGCGGACACCTTGTCCTGCTCGATGAAGACCTTGCCCTCCTTGGTGACGCTGACGAAGAGCGGATCGGGCGCGTCCTTGTTCGCGTGCACCGCGGCGTGCCTGGCCTTGGGCAGCTCCACGCTCTTGCCGCGCTGGAGCATCGGCGTCACCACCATGAAGATGATGAGCAGCACCAGCACCACGTCCACCAGCGGCGTGATGTTGATGTCCGAGCGGACTCCGCCCTTCGCTCCGACATCCATCCCCATGGCTTAGGCCTTTGCTCCGGGGGCCGGCGCGCCGGAGGTCTTGCCGCCCGGATTGGTGAGCGGCTCGTCGAACCGCCCTTCCTTGAGGAAGAAGTCCACCAGCTCGTTGGAGGCGTCGGCGATGTCCACGCTCATCTCCTCCACGCGGTTGGTGAGGTAGTTGAACATCATCAGCGCCGGGATGGCGACCAGCAGTCCGAAGGCGGTGGTGATCAGCGCCTCGGAGATACCGGCCGACACGGAGGCGAGGCCGCCGGATCCGGACGACGCCATCAGCTGGAAGGCGGTGATGATGCCGAGCACGGTGCCGAGCAGCCCGACGAAGGGCGCGGACGAGGCCACGGTGGCCAGGCCGGAGAGGCCGCGGCGCAGGTCCGCGGTGACCCGCAGGGTGGCGCGATCCACCGAACGGTTGATGGCCTCGACCAGGTCGAAGTTGCCGACGTCGTGCGGGCCCTGGCTGCGCAGCGCCTCGCGGCCCTTGTTGTACTCGGAGATGCCCGCGCCCAGCACGCGGGGGATGTGTCCGTACTTGAGCGTGTTGGCGTACTGCGCCGCCTCCACCATCTGATGTCCCGGCAGCAGGTCGCGGAGCTTTTCCGCGTACTTGCGGCTCTGATCCTTGGCGCGGGAGAAGCTGAAGAGGCGTTCGGCCATCACGCTCAGAGAGTAGATGGACATGATCGCCAGCGTGATGACGACCAGGCGGGCCGGCAGGCCCATCGACTTCCACATCCCCAGTAGACTGAAATCCATGGCGGGTGACTTCCTCCGTGCAGCTCTTGCCCCGGACCGAAAAGGCGGCGGAGCCTACACACGCAGACCCCTGCTGTCAACGCGAGGCGGCGCGCTCTGGGCCAGGAAGTTCCAACGCGCGCGGGCCCATCCAGGATCTATCGTTGGCGGCCGGAAGCTTGACGGGCAGAAGGTGATGCGGTCTAGATGCGCGCGTCCCGGCCCGAGATGATTTTCCCTCGAAGAAGTGTCGTTTTGTGCGCGCTTCTGGCCGCGGCGCTTCCCGCGTTCGGCCAGGTCACCGGAGCCATCTCCGGCAGCGTGGTGGACTCCGCAACCCAGGCCGGCGTCGCCGGAGCCGTGGTGACGGCCAGCAGTCCGGCGCTGCAAGGCGAGCAGACGGCGCAGACCGACGAGCGCGGCGAGTTCCAGCTCGTGCTGCTCGCTCCCGGCGCGTATTCGCTGAGCGTGCAGCGGGACGGGTACCAGCCTTCCACCCGCGAGGGCCTCACGGTGCAGCTCGACCGCACCCTGCGCGTGCGCCTCGACATCGTCGCGGACGGCGCAGCGGCGGCGGCGCTCTTCGTCTTGCCGCCGCCTCCGTCCCGGATCGCCCTTCCCGGGACGCAGACGGGGGGCGTGGTCTCGCGCGAACAGATGGAGCTGTTGCCCTACGGCCGCGATACGCGAAGTATCGAGCAGGCGGCGCTGGCAGTGCCGGGCGTCCTCTTCGATCCCTTCGGCCTCTCGGTGCGCGGCTCGCAGTCGCTCGAGTCGCGCATCCTGGTCGACGGCGTGGACACCACCGACCCGGCCTTCAACCGGCAAGGAAGCCGGCTGCTGCAGAACTTCGTCCAGGAGATCTCGGTGGACGACGCGGGATACCAGGCGCGCTACGGCCGGTCGGCCGGGGGCATCGTCAACGTGCTCACCCGCTCCGGCGGAAACGAGTTCCACGGGTCGGCCTTCCTGGACGTGCTGCCGCTGGAAGCCTCGCGCAAGGACCTGCCCGCCACGGGCGCCACCATCCGCGGCCGCGAGTCCTTGCGCTACGACGTGGACGGCGGATTCGAGCTGGGCGGCCCCATCCTCCGCGACCGCCTCTGGTTCCACGCCGGGCTTGCGCCGCAGATCGTCTCCCACGACGTCGAGCGCGTCGTGCACTCCGGCGGCACGACGGTGGCCGCGGGGGCGTACAGCTCCACGCAGAGCGAGTTCCAGTACGCGGGAAAGCTGACCTTTCGCGCTGCGGAAGATCACGCGCTGATCCTCTCCTTTTCAGGCAACCCGGGGAGCACGTCGGGGGTGATGGCGGGTCCCTCCGATCTCGACGCGGCGCTCAACGGCAACGAGAGCGCCTTCCTGGGCCGGGGGACCAGCGGCGCCACCGATCTGTCGTTGCGCTACCAGGGGCGGGTGCTCGACCGCCGCCTGCTGCTCCAGGCCGCGCTCTTCTGGCACCACGCAGGTTTCAGCCTGTCGCCGGCGTCCACGGGCGCCGTCAGCGCGCAGCAGATTGGCGACACCCCTTCGGTGATCTGGTCGCCCTCGCTGAATCTCCTCGATCCGCGCCTCGTGGACGCCAGCACGCCCCTGGTGCAGACCGACACCGCGGTGGCGCAGGCGTGCGCGCCCACCGCGGCGAACCCGAGGCCCTGCCCGGTGACCCTCTACGCCACCGGCGGGCTGATCCCGCAGGACTTCTCGACCGATCGGCTGGGCGCCTCCCTCGAGGCCGGCCATTTCGCCGAGCTCTTCGGGCAGCATCGGTTCCGGTATGGGCTGGAGCTTGCGCGCGATGGATACGACATCACCAGAACCTTTCCTGGCGGGATGCAGGCCGTGGTCCTGCCCGACGGCCGGCTGGCCGTCAACGCGTTCGGCCAGCGCGATCCGCAGAACCCTTCCCAGCCCGCGCGCGACGCCAACGGCAGCCTGCTCGGGACCACCGCCTCCACCGGCACGCACCAATGGACGACGGCGGCCTATGCGCAGGATACGTGGAAGCTCGCCGACAACTTCTGGCTCGACGCCGGCCTGCGCCTGGAACGCCAGCGCATGTTCGCCTCGCAGGGCTCGCAGGTCGGCGCCCTGGGAGGCGGCACGCTGCAGGCGTTCCAGCTCACCTCGCTGATGCCGCGGCTGGGTCTCAGCTACGACTTCACCGGCCGCGGTCTCTCGCGCGCCTACGCTTTCTTCGGCCGCTTCTACGAGTCGCTGCCGCTGGAGCTGGCGGATCTTGGCCTGTCGGGGCACCCCACGCTGCAATACGTGGCCGACGGAACCAGGTGCGGCGCTTCCACCACCTTCACTTCCCTCGATCCGCGCAGGTGCCCGGCCGTCTCGCCGTTCGCTTTCGGCGGCACCGGGTCCGCCGTCCTGGTCGATTCCGCCATCCGCGGCAGCTACAACGATCAGTACTCGGCCGGCGCGCAGGTCCAGGTCCTGCGCAACGTGGTGGCGGGCATCGACTACAGCCATCGCGTCCTTGGCCACGCCGTGGAGGACGTCTCCAGCACCGGCTTGCCCGGCGGCGCGCGCGTGCTCACCAATCCCGGCGAAGCGAGCCGCATCTACGACGGCGTCACGCTCTCCGTCGCCCGGCCGTTCGCACAAGGCTATTTCCTGGAAGCGAGCTACACGCTCTCCTCCTGGCGCGGGAACTACTCCGGCCCCTTCCGTGCCGAAGATCTGGCCGCTCCCCCGCATCTCACCGGCGAATTCGATTTCACGAGCCAGGCGGCGAACCGCAATGGGCCGCTGCCGGGCGGAGCCCCACAGGTCTTCAAGCTCGACGGCGCCTATGCGTACGAGTACAGCCCGAGCACCACGTTCACGTTCGGGGCGGTCTTCCGCGCCATCCAGGGCATGCCGCTCAGCTACCTGGCGCGAGATCCCGCGGCGCCCGCCTCGGGCGATACCGCCTCGTTCGTGCTGCCCCGCGGAAGCGCCGGCCGCCTGCCCTGGCAGACCACGCTCGACCTGCGGGGCGGCTTCACCTACGCGCTCTCCGCCAGCTACGCGCTGAGCGTGACGCTGGATCTGCTCAACGTCCTGAACGGGCAGTCGGCCACCGAGGTGGATCAGCGCTATTCGCTGGACCCTTCCGGCGTGGCGCCGCAGCCTGCGGGCACGCCGTTGGGATCGATCCGGAACGGGGCCGGGCAGCCCGTGACTGTCAACCCGGCCTTCCTCGCGGCGCGGGCGTACACCGATCCGCTGGCGGCGCGGCTGGGGATGCGCCTTTCTTTCTGATCGTCAGAGCCCGGCGAGGGCCGCGGAGAGATCCGCCGGCAGCGGGCTCTCGTACCTGGCGCGGGAGCCGTCGGGATGCGCGAAGGCCAGCCTGGCTGCGTGCAGGAAATGGCGCGACAAACCCGCAGGCAGCGGCCCTCCATACAGCTCGTCCCCCGCCAGCGGGTGGCCGATGAAGGCGAGGTGGGCGCGGATCTGGTGCATCACGCCGGTGGGGATCTCCACCTCGAGCAGGGTGAAGCCTCCCCTGCGCTCGACCGGCGCGAAGCGCGTGACCGCGTTGCGCGCGGCGTGCTCCTCGGCGTAGTCCGGATCGCTGACGGCCATCATCTTGCGCGCATCGCGCGGGTCGTGCGCCAGCGGCAGCGCGATTTCGCCGCCGGCGTGGATCTCGCCGGCCACCAGCGCGAGGTAGCCCTTGTCCACGGTCCGCGCGGTGAACTGCGCGCGCAGCAGCGCGTGGGCCGCGGCCGTCCGCGCCGCCAGAAGCAGGCCGGAGGTATCGGTGTCCAGCCGGTGGACCAGCCCGCCTTCGCGAGGCGAAGGCCCGATCTGCGCCAGCTCGGGGAAGCGGCCCACCAACGCGTTGGCCGCGGTGCCCGTCTCGCCGGGTTTGAGCGGATGAGAGGGCATGCCAGCGGGCTTGTCGGCCACCACCAGGTGCGCGTCGGCGTGGACGATGCGGATGGGCAGCTCGGGTTGCGGGGCCGGCTGATCGGGCGGCGGCCGCTGCACCGAGATGCGCGCCCCGGCCGGCACCGGCGCTCCCTTGGGCGCACGGCGCCCGTCGATACGGACGCGGCCTTCGGCAATCCACTCCATCGCCCTGCCGCGAGAGACGCCGAAGAGCCGCGCCACCGCCTTGTCCAGGCGGTCCTCGGGCCCTTCATTCGCGCGCTCGTCCACCTCGTCCATCACAGCGCCGCGCGCACGTGCTCGGACGCCCAGGAGGCGACGCCGTAGATCGACTCCATGGGGTTCACGCCGAGCGAGGTGGGAAAGACGCTGCCGTCCACCACGAAGAGGTTCTCCACCGCGTGGTGGCGGAGCTGCGGATTCACCACCGAGCGCGCGGGGTCCGTCCCCATCCGGCACCCGCCCATCTGGTGCGCGGTGAAGACGGCGAGGCGATTGGGGCCCACCGGCGCCGCGTCCAGCTGCGAGAGCTCGCTCTCCTTGCGCAGGCGCACCGACTGCGCATGGAAGCTGACGATCTCTCGCGCGCCGTTGGCCAGGTGGATGCGCGCCATCGCCTTCATTCCTGCGCGGAAGCACTCCGCCATGCGATCGGTGAACGGATAGTCGAGCTTCGGTCCGCCGCCCTCGCGCAGCGTGACGGTGCCGCCGTCCTCCGCCGGGTCGAAGCCGTCCACCATCAGCGAGATGGTGGCGCAGACGTGGGCGAGCAGCTTCATGTCGCCGCGCAAGGAAGCGCCGAAGCCGGGCATGGCGGTGGAGGAGAGCATGGGGTGCACCGGCGCCGCCTCGATGAAGAAGCCCGCGCCCTGCTCGCGCCGCGCGAAGTGGTGCGAGGCGACGCTCTGCGGAGCGCCATAGAAGCCTTCGACGCGCTGGTCGTAGAACGCGCCCACCGCCACCACCGGGTGCAGCCAGGTCTTCTTTCCCACCGGGCCTTGCGTGAGCCCGGACTGGAGCAGCAGGGCCGGCGAGTTGAGCGCTCCGCCCGCCACCACGACGACGCGCGGCTCCACCCGCACGCTGCGGCCGGTGGCCTCCTGCGTGTCGGGGTGCAGGAAGGCGCCCGTAACGGCGGTGGCGCGCTTGCCCGACCACTCGATCTTCTGCACCCGGCAATTGGCGTAGACCTCGGCGCCCGCGTCCACCGCGTCCGGCAGGTAGGTCAGCGCCGCGCTCTGCTTGGCGTCCACCGGACAGCCCATTCCGCAGTAGCCGGTGCGCAGGCACCCGCGCACGTTGCGCCGCGTGGTGTCCACCTGCCAGCCCAGCTTGCCGCAGCCGTCGTAGATGGCGCGGTTGTTGGCGTTGGTGTCCTCGTAGTCGACCTTCTGGATGCCCAGCCGCTGCTCCACCTCGTCGAAATGCCGCTCGAGCACCTCCGGTGTAAGCGCAAGCCCTTCCGTCCTGCGCCAATGCTCGAGCACGTGGTCGGGCGTGCGGTAGCTGGTGGTCCAGTTCACCACCGTCCCGCCGCCCACCGCGCGTCCTTGCAGCACCTGCATCGAGAGGTCGGCGGTGGCCCGGTTGCCGCGGTCCTGGTAGAGGCGCGGATAGGCGGTGGCCTCCTGCATGTCGAACTCGCTCTTGGTGTGGTAGCCGCCTTCCTCGAGCACCACCACCCTGGCGCCGGCGCGCGAAAGCCGCGAGGCCACCATGGCGCCGCCCGGTCCGCTGCCCACGATGCAGAGGTCCGGCCGCAGGACCAGATCCTTGTCGGAGCCGCGGTGGATCATTGCCGCGACCCCAAAACCGATCGGACGAGCTCGTAGGGCGGTCCGGGATAACCCACGCTGGCGTAGGTCGCGGGATCGGAGAAGTAGAGCGCGCAGCAGAGGCGCTTCATCGCCTGGTAGCCGGTGCGCTGGATGGCAAGGCGCGAGGACTGCCAGCGGCGCAGGTGCGCGTCCTGCTCCTCGGGCGACATCTGGGTGAAGGGTCGCGGCGGGCCGCCCTGCAAGGCGCTGAAGAGCGCATTGTCGAAGAGCGCGAGCAGTTGCTTGAGGTCCTTCCGGTCCGCCTCGGGCAGGGGAGCGAGGAAGGCATCGGCCTTCGCCGCCACGTCCATCTGCGCGAGCGAAGGAGCGCCGGAAGGCTGGGCCTCTGCCAGCACGCGATCGGCCACCGCGGCCCAGATCGAATACTCGGCCGGCGTGAAGAAGCGCAGGGTGCGGGGCGCCGGCCGCAGCTTCGTCTTGCGCATCGCCAGCGGCACCGCGCCGGCCACCGCCAGCAGCGTCGCGCCGCCCAGGGTCTTCTTGAGGAACCCGCGCCGCGTCTCGCCCATCGCTGCCATCGATACCACACCGCCTCGCCAGGGTGTCTTCTCTGCACCGGTGTTGTACCGTCCGGGCCAGGAGGAGCCCCATGCGCCAGATCGCCAGGGTCGCGTCCTTGTTGCTCGCCATCTCCTGTGCGGAGGGCCGCAGCCGGTCCACCGCCGACAACTTTCCCCAGCTCGACCGCGCGCTCGCCGCCATGGGCGGAGAGGACAAGGTGCGCGG
>DASRTX010000070.1:0-13356 GCA_035655715.1 Myxococcales bacterium
CGGCACGTTTCTGGAGGGATCGGCACTCTCTGACGACGAGCGCAGGCGTTCAGAATGTGTACCCGCCGCAATGCGCCACCCAGCGTGGAGGGAATGGCATCGCGCCTGCACTTTGCGGCGATTGCACAATCCCGGGGGGGACACATCATGGATTTGCGACCGATACGGGGTGCCTCGGCACCTGTCCACACCGCATTCGTCAATCTCAATCACATGGACATCGTGGTCCGGATCCGGCGGGCCTGCGAAAAGCTCGATCTCTGGGCCGTTCGCTGGATGGCGCGCATCGGCGTCCTCGCGCTCCGCATCGGCCTGGGCATCGTCTTCTGCTGGTTCGGCGCGCTCAAGTTCGTTCCGGGCCTGAGTCCTGCCGAGGATCTCGCGACCCGGACGATGCAGGTGCTTTCTCTTGGCTTCGTCCCGCCGCACGTGGGGATCGTCGTCCTCGCGACCTGGGAGTGCATCATCGGCCTGGGACTGATGATGAATGTCGCGATGCGTCTGACCCTGGGCCTGCTCTTCTTGCAGATGTTGGGCACGTTGACGCCATTGGCGCTCTTTCCCGGGGAGCTCTTCGCGCCCCGCTATTTCGCGCCTACGCTCGAGGGTCAGTACATCATCAAGAACCTGGTGCTCATCGGCGGCGCACTCGTCCTGGGCGCGACGGTGCGCGGTGGCTCGCTCGTCGCGGAGCCGGAGTAGTCCAGGGCCCATCCGGCGACGAGCGAACGAGTGGAATGGGTGCCGGTCGGCTACAAGGACGGCATGGACATCCTTCACGAAGTGCTGGGGTTCGCTGCCAAGGGGCTGGTGGTGTTCGCGACCGTGGCGGCCATCGCGCTGTTCTTCCTCTTCATCGCGCGGCGCAAGCGGCCGGCAGGGGCGCGGCTGCGCGTCGAGCAGCTCAATCGGAGGATCGATGCGCTCGGCGACGCCCTGCGCGGCAGGCTCTTGAAGAAGAAGGAGCTGCGCAGGCTCCACAAGGACCGGAAGAAGGCGCTGGCGGACCGGAACGCGACTCGCCCGAACGTGTTCGTGCTGGAGTTCAAGGGCGATCTCTTCGCCAGCGCCGTGAACAACCTGCGCGAGGAGGTGACGGCCATCGCCGCGGTCGCGCGAAAGCAGGACGAGGTGGTCGTTCGCCTCGAGAGCGCCGGCGGCGCGGTCCCGCACTACGGCCTCGCGGCGGCGCAGTTGGTGCGGCTGCGCGACAAGGCCATCAAGGTGACGGTCTGCATCGACCGCATCGCCGCCAGCGGCGGCTACATGATGGCCTGCGTCGCCGACCAGATCCTGGCCGCGCCCTTCGCCATCATCGGCTCCATCGGGGTGGTCGCCGAGGTGCCGAACTTCCATCGCCTGCTCAAGAAGCACGACGTGGACTTCCAGGAGATGACCGCCGGCGAGTTCAAGCGGACGGTGAGCGTCTTCGGCGAGATCACCGAGAGGGGGCGGAAGAAGTTCCAGGCGGAGTTGGAGGACACGCACCTCATGTTCAAGGAATTCGTCAAGGCGAACAGGCCGCGGATCGACGTCGACCAGGTCGCCACCGGCGAGCACTGGCTGGCGCGAAGGGGGATGGATCTCGGCCTGGTCGATGGCCTGCGCACGAGCGACGAATACCTGGTCGCGCGCGCCGCCGAGGCGAACGTGTACCAGGTGACGTTCGAGCGGACGCGAACCCTGCGCGAGCGCATGGGCCGCGCCGTCGCGGTCCTGGACTCCTTCGCCGGGCTCGTCGATCCCTGGCGATGGGCGTGATCACAACGTCAGCGAGAGGCCGCCCGAAAATCCCCAGAGCAGATCCCCCGCGAAGGTATAAGCCCTTCCGCCGACGCGCAGCTGTAGGATACTGGCCAGCGGGACGAGGAACGCCGCCTCCACGCTGGGCTCCACGCTCGCGCCGATGAGGAGCATGGGCCGCACTTCCAGGGCAAAGGTCCGCAGCCCGTCGCGCCAGAGCGCGTAGCGATGCGGAAGCCCCAGTTCCAGCCCGTCCTGGTACCGGTTGCCCAGGACCGAGCGGCGGTAACCGATGGCGAGGCCGCCGTCGATGTGCGCGCGGGGCGTCGGCCGGATGATCAGATGGCTCGACATCGTGCTGACGGCGTCGGGTGCTGCGGCGACGTACTCGAAGTCGCCTGCGACGTGCCCGACGCCGAAGCCGAGGCGGGTGGTGACGAACCCCACGCTGCGGTTGCCGGTGGCTTCACCCCGGTCCGCTCCGCCGATGAAATCGAGCGAGAAGGTCGGGCATTGAAAGCGCTGCAGCACCAGCCGCGGTGCGGGCTGGTCGACCGCGTAGACCACGACCGGCAACGCCATCAGCGCCAGGGCCGCGATCAGCACCTTGCCACGGTCGTCCCCGCCGACCGACGGAATCGCGATGCCGGGGGCGCCGCCGGAGCCGCCGCTGATGGGGATGATCACTTCCCCGCCGATGGCGAACGGGCCCTGGCCCACCTTCGGCACTCCGAAGCAGCTCTCGAAGTAGCTCACCTCCCCGGCGGGAGGCGCAGCCAGGGGAGGTGGCGGCGGCGTCGCGCCTTCCCCGTCGTCGGGCGGAGACGGCGTCGCGCCTTCGCCGTCGTCGGGTGGAGGCGGAGGCTCCTTGCCCTGGGCCCAACCGGGGCGGGCCAGCAGGAAGACGAGAGCGAGGGCGACGATCCGTGGCATCGTTCAACCATTGTCCTCGGAGTGACCGCCGGACACCAAGTGCGACCTGCCGGTCGGCTCAACGACCACATCCGCGGCGATGCCTACTGGCCCGAATACCGCACCGCCGGGCTCCCCGAGGGATGGAATACCCCCAGCAAGCGCAACTCCGAGTCGCCCGTGTTCTCGACGCAGTGCATCTGACGGCGGGGAAGATAGATGCAGGAGCCGCGCTCGATGGGCGTCGATCGATCGCCAGCCCACATGCGCCCGCGCCCCTTCAGGATGCAGAGCACCTCTTCGTACTCATGGTAATGGTCCGGCGCGCGGCCCGGTGGGATGGACCCGACGAACTGCGTCACCTGCGACTTGCCCAGGTGGTGGTCGAGCAGCACCCGGTACCAGCGGTCGCCGGTGGTCTCGGACGGCCGGTCTTCCAGGTGCACCACTACCGGCGCCAGCTCGGGAACGGGAGCGCGTGCCGACGCGTCGGGATCGGGACAGCGCGAGCTGACCAGGGTCAGCGGCTCGTGGGCCTCCAACTCGAACCAGGCCCCCGGCGGCACGTAGAAGCCGGTGTCGGGCTGGAGGCGCTCTTCCGATCCCTCGAACCGGAGCGTGCCGGATCCTTCGAAGACGTAGACGACCTCGTCGCAGGAAGCGAGCCCGAGCCTGGGCGATCGGCCGGCAGCGACCTCAAGGACGCGCAGCGAGATGGCCGAAGCGCCGTGCGCGCGTCCGAAATGCTGCCGCGCGCGCACGGTGCCTTGCCCGCTGGGCAGTCCTTCGCGAAGCTCCCGCACCACGCAGCCGCCTGTCAGCTCGATGGCCATCGGCGGCATCTTGCCGACGCGGAGGCGCAAAGGGAACTATCATGGACGCCATGGACGACCGGAAGACGCAGGGCATCCAGGCCACCAACCAGGCCTTCATCCGCTACGACCAGGTCGACAAGAAGCAGGAGTATCACCTCGCCGAAGGCCGGCATCAGGAAGCCTTCGACGAGGAGACGCGGATCCGCACCTGCGACATCGGGCGGTTCCTGCACGGCAACGACGCCGACAAGCAGGACTTCGCGCGTGGGCTTGGCGCGGCGCTGCGGTCGATCGGGTTCGCCATCCTCGAGGGCCACGGCGTCCGTCCCGACCTCTACCGCGAAGCGGAGCAGCGCACGAAGGAGCTCTTCACCGGCACCAGCCTGGAGGACAAGCTTCGCTTCCGCGCCCGGCGGAGCGGATCGGTCAACCAGGGATACTTTCCCATCAAGGAGACCAGCGGCATCCATCCCGACCTGGTGGAGGGCTGGGTCTTCTGCCGGCGCGCCTTCGACCTGGACGGCGACGCGGCCTTCCGCTGGCTGGATTTCTGGCCGCGCGCCGATGCCGAGCCGTTCTTCCGCCAGCTGGTGCAGGCGCATGAAGCGCTCATCCTGCCGGTGATGCAGAGCCTGCTGCGCGATCTGGGCTGCGACCCGCACCTCTATGACGGCAAGCTGGTGCGGACCAACTTCGGGCAGCGCCTCAACTACTATCCGCCCTTGACCAGCGGCGACCTCGAGTCGGGCGCAGGCCGCATGCTGGGCCACGAGGACGTCGATCTCTTCACCTTCCTGCCCGCCGCCAGCGTCGAAGGCCTCCAAATCCTGAACCGCGCCAACATGAAGTGGATCCGGCTCGACGCCCCGCCCGGATCCATCATCCTCAACACCGGCGACTACGCGCAGCGCATCTCCAACGACATCCTGCCCTCGACCACGCACCGGGTGAGCCCGCCGCGCGATCCGGCGCTGCGCTCCACGGCCCGGGTCTCGTTTCCCATGGCGATCTACCTCTGGGAGCGGGAGGTGCTCGAGGTATTGCCGGGGCTCGGGCCGGCGAAGTATCCGCCCATCCAGGCGCTGCCCTTCCACACCCGCATCACCAGCAAGTACTACGGCGACGACTACGCGGTGGCCGAGAACAGCCGGGACGACGCATAGGTCGCTGCCAGCGCTCCCAATGCAGCGGCCGAGATCGCCGGCCGCTGCGCCAGCGCGGCGAGGAAGAGCAACGCGTACGCGCCCAGGAAGACGAGCGGCAACACCGGGTAGAAGGGGACGCGGAAGGGGGCGTTGGGATAGCGCGCGCGCAGCCGGAAGAGCACCAGCACCATGAAGCCGTCGGTCACCAGGATGAAGACGACGGCCAGCGAGAGCAGCTGCTCGAAGGTGCCGGTGGCGGCCAGCGCGGTTGCGAAGACGCCCACCAGGATCATCGCCGCCCATGGGCTACCGCCGGCGTTGACCTGCGCCAGCGCCTTCGGGCCCAGGCCGTCTCGGGCGAGGCCGAAGACCACGCGCGGCGTGACGAACAGGTTCCCGTTCAGCGAGGCGAGCACCACCAGGAGCGCGAGTCCGGCCATCAGGGTGCCGGCGCGGGTGCCGAAGATGGCGCCGGCCACGTCGCCCGCGACCAGGTTCGAGCTGGCGATGCGGTCGAAGGGCAGGACTTGAAGGAAGGCGGCGTTGAGCAGCAAGTAGAGCGCCGTGACGCACGCGATGCCGGAGAGGAAGATGCGAGGGAGCGCGCGGTCGGGATCGATCACTTCCTCGGCGATCTTCGCAGCGTCCGGATACCCATAGTAGGTCCAGATCACCGACTGGAAGGCGAGGCCCAGCGCGCCCCAGACCGCAAGGCCGCTGGGAGCGCCGGGCAATGTCCCCGTCCAGCCGGCGCCGGTGCCCGCCGAGGCGGCGATGCCGATGGCGGCGATCAGCGCCAGCACCTTGGCCGCCGTGGCCAGGTTCTGCGCCCAGCGCCCCACCGAGACGCCGAACAGGTTCAGCACCGTGAACCCGACCACCAGCGCGGCGCCGAAAAATGGCGCGCCGCGCGCCGGCCAGCCGCAGAGCCTCGCGAGATACTCCCCGCAGACCACGCCGATGGCCGCGATGGCGGCGCAGTACGTGCCCAGCGCCTCGATCCAGCCCACCACGAAGGCAGCCCGCCTGCCGTACGCCTCGCGCGCGTACACGTACTTGCCGCCGGCGTGCGGATGGCGCGTCGACAGCTCGGCGAAGATCAGCGCGCCGAGGAACCCGACGCCTCCGCCCAGGGTCCAAGCAACGAACGTGAGCCATGGCCGCCCCAGGAGCGCCGCCACGGTGCCGGGCGTGCGGAAGATGCCCGAGCCCACCATGATGCCCACGACCACGGCCAGCCCATCGACCATCCGCAGCCTGCGCGCGAGCCGGAGCACTGGATGCAGTTAACACGAATCCGCCGGCTCCCGCGCCGCCACGCATTGGACGCGGGCCGGCCCGGTTCGTCTCAGGCGGCGCGAGCCGGTGAGACAAAGGCAGCGCGGCCCGCGTCCAGAGCCTGACGTCCACAGCCGGCGTCACTGGAGAAATCGAACATGTCCTGGTCGCGTCTTTCGGTCCTCTTCACCCTCGCCGCCTCCGCGGGCTGCGAGTGGAAGGTCACCTCGCGGGTGGGCGTCCAGGTGATGGCGCCGCTGGTGCGGGCGCACGACGACGGGACGCGCGACGCGCCGGTGGCGGGAGCCCCGGTCCGCGTCGAGTGCCCCGACGGAAAGGTGGAGCGGCTCGGCACGACCGACGCCTTCGGCTGGGTGCTGGTCAATACCCGGACGCCGGTGGGCATGGACTGCTCGATCGCGATCTTGCGCGGCGGGCATGTCGCGGCGCAGGTCCCGATCAACGAGGCCTGCTCGTCGCGTGAGGGCGGCGAGTGCCGCGCGTTCGAGGCCCGCGTGGTGCTCGACCTCCGTCTCGAGGCCCGGGAAGCCCAGCCACGGATCGTTCGACTCGGCCCCGGCCCGGCGCAGGAGGCCGACGGGCGGCACGCCGAGTTGAAGCGCTAGAGCTTCGCACGAGCGAGGAACGCGTCCATCGCCAGCAGGCGGCGCTGCCGGGTGCCCAGGCGCCGCGCGGAATCCAGCGCGGCGCGCGCCAGGCCGGTGGACCGGGAACGGATCGCCGGATCGGGATCGCCCGCCAGCACGCCGGCGAGGGCGAAGCGCGCCGCGATGGTCACGCGAGGCCAGGCTCCGTGGAGCTTCTCCATCGCCACGAGCCCCTGCTCCAGATCGGCGCGGCGCGCGGCCCCGGCTCCCCGCGCCAGGTCGAGCTCGGTGGCGAGGGAGAGCGCCTCGATGGCGCCGGGCCGCTCGGCCGGCCATTCCTCGCGCGCCGCCGCCAGCATCCGCTCGCAATGCGGGGCGGCATCCTCCGGCCTTCCGGCTTCCAGCAGCGCCTCGCAGGCATGCCCTGCGGTGTGCGCGCGGCGGCGGGCATTGGGGCTCAGCTCGCGGACCAGCGCGTCCGCTTCCAGCACCAGCGCGAGCCCATCCGGCTCGCCGGCGTCGATCCTGGCCCGACCGAGGATGGCCAGCACCTCCGCGGTGTCGGCGTGGTGGCGGCCGAACTGCTGCTCGCGCAGCTCGGCGGCGCGGCCCAGATGGTCCAGCGCGCCAGCCACCGAGCCTGCCTTCCAGTCGAGATCGCCGAGCGTCAGCTCGAGGTGCGCGGTGAGCGGATGCCGCGGCCCTCGCGTGGCGGTGGAGATGCGCAGCGCCCGCTCCATGGCGGCATGCGCGCCGGAAAGATCTCCTTCCATGCCCAGCACCGAGGCCAGGTTCGCGAGCGGACCGGCGGCGGTGGGACCTTCGGGGCCTTGATTCTTCTCGGCGACGAGGACGGCGCGCTCGAACAGGCCGTGCGCGGATGCGAGGTTGCCCAGCTCCGCTTCGGTGGTGGCCAGGTCCATCACCGCCGAACCGATCTTGGGGTGGTGGGGAGGCAGCGCGCGCTCCAGGACCCGGAGGGCCGCCTCCGCCTGGGCACGGGCCTCCTCGTTGTGGCCAAGCCGGTGCGCCACCAGGAAGAGGCTGTGGTGCAGCTCTCCCACCGCCGGATGGTCCTTGCCGAGGATGAGCTCGAGCACCGGCAACTGTGCGCTGAAGATGGCCCGCGCTCCTTCCGCATCGCCCCGGTCCAGGCGCAGGCTGCCCCGCAACATCTCCAGATCCGAGCCCAGCTTCAGATCTCCAAGGCGCGCAACCGCCGGCGCGGCCCGCGAGAGCAGGATCTCGCCGTCGTCGAGACGCGCCCGCGTCACGCCCACCAGCCGCGCAAGCAGGACCAGCGATTCCGCAAGCACCTGCTCGTGGCGCGCCACGGCCGCCGCCAGCATTGCGTCGCGGAAGGTCTGCTCCGCCTCGTCGAGATCCCCGTGCTGTTGCAGCGCGAGCGAAAGCTCCAGGAGCGCCTCCGCCTCCAGCGGCGCGTAATCCAACGCCCTGGAGTCGCGAGACGCCTCGCGCGCGAGGGCGAGCGCAGCCGAGGCGTCGCCGGCGGCCAGGCGCGCCGAGACGGTTGCGAGGCGCAGGCGCACTTCCGGAACCTTGTCGGCGATCTGGGGCGCTGGGTCGGGCGTGCGCTCCGCGTTGAGGAGCGCATCGCCGTCGCAAGCTGCAGGCAACGGAAGGGAGGCAAGAGCCAGCGGAGCCTTGGCGAGCAATTCCGCCGGCGCGTTCAGCCAGACGTCTCCCAGAGCCGCCACCACCTCGCGCTGGTGGGCGAGGCAGCGAGACCTCCGTTCGAGGACGTCCTCGCTCTGGTGGCCCTCGACGCGGGTGGCCCTGCACGAGCGGGTGTGGACGTCCACCCAGGCGGCCCCGAACCGGCCCAGGGCCCGATCCACCACGGCCCAGCCGGCGTCCTGGCCGCGGGCATGGAACGCCGAGGACAGGGCGGTGCGCCGCGCCTCGCCCCAGGTGGGCAAGAGCTCTGCCCGCGCCCCTGAGCAGCGCTCCAGCGTCGGCCGCACGAGCATGAAGGCCAGCCCCAGCGCGGCTCCAGCCGCGAGCGCGACGCCCACCAGCATCCGCGTGCGGCGAGGCCGGCGATCGACCGCGTGCAGCAGCGCGGCCATCGAAGGATGTCGCGCGGAAGGATCGGGATCGAGCCCGCGCAGCAGCAGCCGCCTCAGTCGCGCCGGCACCTTTCCGCTGGAAGCCGGCAGCGCCTTGCGCGCCTGCACCTGCTCGAGGAGCTGCTCCGGCGTGCGGCCTTCGAAGGGCCTGCGCCCGTGGAGTCCTTCCCAGAGGCAGACGCAGAAGGAGAACTGGTCGCTCGCGGCCGAGGGGCGCAGGCCTTTGAGCACCTCGGGCGCGAGGTAGGCCGGCGTGCCGCCGACGGGCTCCGAGGCTCCCGCCGCCGAAAGATCGAGGGGGCGGGCCAGGCCGAAGTCGCCCACCTCCACGCGGTCGTCTCGCGCGACCAGCACGTTGTCCGGCTTGAAATCGCCGTGCAAGAGGCCGGCCTCGTGCGCGGCCGAGAGCCCACGCCCGGCAGCGACGAAGGCGGTGACGATCTCCTCCGTGGAGCGCGGCACCTCCAGCAGCCAGCGGCGCAAGGTGCGGCCCTCCACCAGCTCCATGGCGATGAAGGGGCGCTGGGCGTGGACGCCCACGTCGTAGATCCGGACGACATTGGGATGCACCAGCCGCGCCATCGACCTGGCCTCGTGCAGCAGCCGGCCGTCGCCCTCAACGGCTGGACCCGTGCCGCCGTCGTGGAGCAGCTTGATGGCGACGCGCCGGCCGAGCTCGGGATCGGATCCTGCGTAGACCGCGCCCATACCGCCGGATCCGAGCAGGTGACTGACCACGTAGCGGCCGATGGCGGTGCCCTTGCCCACGGGCATCGTCCGGACCGCCATCCCGGGAGAGGCATCGCCGCCGTCGGTGATGGACCGCTCCGTCCGCGACTGCGCGATGGCCGCCACCAGCTTGCGGCAGGAGGAGCAGCCGTCGACGTGGAGCTGCGCGGCGCCCGCTGTTTTGGCGTCGAGGCGGCCTTCCGCCATATCGTTGATCTCGTCGGCGGAGAGGCAGTCTGCGGTCATACGCGGCGTCCCGCCGCAAGGATGCCGCCCGACCCGAATCGTCTCACTCCATCGCTCCGTTCAGGTGGGACACCGCGACGCGGCATTGTCGAAATTGAATCGAAACCCGGCGGGCGTCATCGAGCAAGTCCATGACCGCCGCACTCGCCCGAATCGAAGAGGACTCCGATGTCGCTCAGATGATCGAGCGCGCGCGCCAGGAGCATCCGCATCTGACCGTCGACGCCGACGCCTTCGCGGCACACCTCGCCGCGTGTGCACGGTCTGCCGGCAGTTGGGCGCTGAAGGCGGAGGACGTCTATCTCGCCTTCGCTTGTGGCCACGGCGACCGCCGCGCGCTCGCGCTGATCGAGGAGCGCTATCTCGCGCAGGTGGACCAGTTCGTCCGGCACCTGCGCAGGCAGCCCTCCTTCGTGGACGAGGTCCGGCAGCAGCTTCGCGAGCGCATCCTGATCGGCTCGGGGACGAGGCGGGCGCCGAAGATCCTCGACTACACGGGACGCGGATCGCTGACCGCCTGGTTCCGGGTGACGGCCATCCGCCAGGCGCTCGATCTGATGGCAAGGGAACGCGGCCCCGGCGCCGCCGTGGAGCTGCCCGAGGACGATCAGCTGGCCGCCGCCGTGGATCCGGAGCTGGTGGCGATGCGGCAGCGCTACCTGCCGCAATTCCGCGAGGCCTTCCGCGCCGCGCTCGGGTCGCTGGACGCGCGCGAGCGCAACCTCCTCCGCTTCTACCTGGTGGACGGCCTCAACATCGAGCGCATCGGCCAGATCTTCGGAAAGAGCCGCGCCACGGTGGGCCGGATGGTGGTGGATTGCCGCAAGAAGCTGCTGGACGAGACCCGGCGCCATCTGGGCGTCCTCACCGGCGCCTCGGAAGGCGACGTACGCAGCCTCATCCGGCTGCTGCGCAGCCAGCTCGACGTGAGCATCCGCGGCTTTTTGCTTCGCGACGTCCAATGATCTGAGAGTCGGCGGGGCCGTGAGTCTTTACAACGACCCCTCAAATGCGCTGCTATGGGGCGCATACGTCGTCCGGCTCGCGCTTCCTGTTTCCCTCCGGCGATGACGCAGGGGGGAATCCATGATCCGCGCTCGACGCGCTCCGCAGAGGAGCATCGTCTGCCTTGTCTCGTTGTCCGCCTTGGCCGCCGGCTGCCGCCGCGGGCCGCCACCGCCTCCTCCGCCAAAGCCACCCGTTGCGCAGGCGCAACAGGCGGGAGAGCGCCTTCGACGCGAGATCCCGCCGGCGTCCGTGAGTTGGGACCCGCGCACCGGCTATGCGCGGGAGGCCACCAGCCTGATGGGCCCGGCGGCCGCCGACGCCGCCAATCCCGAGGCCTCCGCGCGCGCCTTCCTCGGCGCCTATGCAGACCTGTTCGGAATCGCCGACCAGCAGAGGACGCTGCGCGCCGCCGCCGTCTCGGTGACGAGGGCGTCTGGCGAGCGAGGCGGCATCACCTCGCGCATCGTGCGCTTCGCCCAGGTGCTCGCGGATCTGCCGGTCCACGAGGGCGAGGTGGTGGTGCACCTGACTCCGTCCAGCCGCGTGCTCACCGTCTTCAACCGTTACCAGCCCGGCCTCGTTCCGGCGGGCGCGTTCAAGCTCTCCAGGGACGAGGCCATCGCCAAGGCGCGCGAGCGCTGGAAGCCGCGCAAGGAGGTGTCGGCCACGGTGGCGAGCCAGGTGATCTTCCCGGTGGGCAGCGAAGGGCGCAGGGCGTGGCGCGTGGCGCTGGACGGGGCCGTCACCATCGTCGACGCGAACACCGGCGAGATCCTGCTCGCGCGGGACGAAAGCCGCCGCAACAACACCGCCTCGGTGTTCAAGGAGAACAACCTGGTGGACTCGAATACGCCCACCACGCTGCCCATCGCCAACCTGGACGGTTCCGGCATGCTGACCGGCACGCGTTTCCAGATCACCAACGCCGCCGCCGCCGCACAGGAGACCTCGTCCACCAGCGACTTCCTGCTCGGGCCGGGCGATCCCCACTTCGACGACCAGATGCTCTACTTCCATCTCGAGACCATGGCCGATTTCTTCGGCGGCCTCGGCGCTCCCAAGCCGGCGGGCCAGACCACCGTCCGGTCCAACGTCGACTCGGAGATCCTCGGGCAGTGCAACGCCGCTTTCATCCCCGACTCGCATCGCATCCTCTTCGCGCCCGCGACGTCGTCGGGCTGCTCGGCGGGATGCCGGTCGCCGGCCCAGTACGCGGATGCCATCTGCCACGAGTACACGCACCTGGTCCTGGCGGACGCGCTCGGCATCACCGGCCAGGGCGACGAGACCGGGGCGCTGCACGAGGGCACCGCCGACTACTTCTCCTCCACGCACCTGGGGAACGGCTGCCTGGGAGAGGGCTTCACCGGCAAGACGTGCTTCCGCGATCTTACCGTCTTCAAGCGGTATCCCGACGACATGGACACGAGCAGCAACGAGCCGCACAGCAGCGGCGGCGTCTGGGGCTCGACCCTGTGGGCGCTGCGCACGCAGATCGGTGCGGGCACCACGGATCGGCTGCTGATCGAGGGCCTGCGGGGACTGCCTGGCGACGTCACCTTCACGCAGGTGGCCGGCAACATGGTCACCAAGGGCGGCGCCTTCTACCTCAACCTGCTCGACGACGACGCCTGGCTCAACGTGTTTCGGCTGATCGCGCTGCAGGCCAGCGTCGAGTCGCTGAAGAAGATCTTCTGCGAGCACGGCATCGCGGTGCCCTACGGACCCTTCACCGACATGACCATCACCGCGGGCCCCGGTTCCAACATCAACCAGACCGTCAGCGCGCCGGCCGGCCAGGCGGTGGACAAATCCCGCGGCTGCAGGGGGGGCTTCGACATCCTGGCGCCCGACGCGAGCCAGCTCAAGTACTTCCAGGACAACAAGTCGAACCTGAGTGGCTACGCCGAGACGTTGACCAACAACGGCCTCAACGTCTCCTTCGGCGCGCCCGGCGGCTGCGGCGGCAATACCATCTCGCTCACCTATCGGCTCTATCACGCGCCGCCGGCGCAGTGAGCGTGGCCATGTTCGCGTACAACCTGCTGCACGTGCTCGCCTTCGCCGCCGCCTCCTGGCTCCTCGCCCGGAGCTTCCGCCGGCGCGGGCTGCCGGGCCTGCATGCGGTCCTGCTCTGCGCCATCGTCTTCTGCGCGTCGCGGTTCTCGGCGCGGTTCTTCCACGCGCTGGAGGTGGCGAGGCCGCTCCAGCCATGGACGTCGTACTTTACGTTCGGCGCGGGGCCGTCCTCGCAGCTCGCCGGTCTTTTGCCCTCGGTCGCCATCGTCGCTGCGTACGCCCTGGCGCTGCGCATCCCGTTCGCCGTCCTCTTCGACCTCGCCGCGGTGCCGGGCTGCGTGGCCATCGCCATCGGCCGCGTCGGCTGTCACCTCGCGGGCTGCTGCGTGGGACCGCGATTGCCGCCGGAGTGGGCGCTGCCGGCGTGGCTCTCGCCCTCGGGCAACCTGCCGGCGCCTCTCCTGGAAATGGCCGCCGCCGTCGCGGTCGCTTACTTGCTCTTGCGCATTCCGGACGAGGCGACGCCCGGGGTGCGGGCCAGCGGCTTCTTCGTGCTCCACGGCGCCGCGCGCTTCAACCTCCAATGGATTCGCACCGGTGAAACATCCTGGGGGCCGCTGACCACCACCCAGGTCCTCTCGCTTGCGACCGTGGCCTTGGGGGCCGCGCTCTATTTCTTCGTCACGCGGAGGGCAGCTCGCGCGCGATCAGAGCCGCTGGACCACCCAGAGGACGCCCAGCGCCGCCACCGCCGCCGAGGCCG
>DASRTX010000071.1:0-19547 GCA_035655715.1 Myxococcales bacterium
CTGCAGGCGCCAGTCGTGGTCGGGCGTCGGTTCTTGCTGCTGCGTCATCACGTTGCGTTCTTTCATCAGGCCGTGCACCCCTTCCCGTCGGACACGTCTACCGCTGCGGCCGGCGCCACCGCCAGCATCTTGCCACCCCCCTTGGCGTCGGAAACCGTCGTGACCTTGCTGCTGGTCACATGGCCCGACAGGTGGGGGAGGAGCACGCATGGCAGGAGGGCAGACTTGCGCGGCATGCCACTCCAACGCAGGAGCTCGCCGTTTTCTGCCCGAGTCCGCCCGGTTTGGGGGCGCTGCCTGTGCTAGCTTTCTCTTTGGATGCCAAAGATCGGCGAGATCCTCATCTCCGAGGGTCACCTCACAGCGGAAGGCCTCCAGGAAGCGCTGGACTGGCAGGTGCTGTACGGCGGCCGGCTGGGCACCAACCTGCTCGAGCTGCGGCTTGTCGAGGAAGCGCATCTCGCCCGCGCGCTGGGCAAGCAGCTGGGCGCCGAGGTGACGTGGGGAAATCTGGAAGTCGATCCCTCGCTCGTTCCGGTCATTCCCCCCCACGTCGCCGACCGCCAGGAGATCGTTCCCTGGAAGCTGGAGAAGCGCCGCCTCAAGGTCCTCTGCTGCGAGATCAGGGTCAGCGAGCTGGATCAGCTTTCGTACAAGGTGGACCGCACCTGCGTCCCGGTGATCGCTCCCGAGTACCGCGTCTTCCAGGCGCTGCGCATGCACTACGGCGCTTCCCGCCAGATGCGCGCGCTCGACTTCGGCGTCGTGCCCGAAGAAGGCCTCGAGCAGCGGCGCAGGAAGAAGGAGAAGGCGAAGGGCAAGGTCGCGCTCGAGCCGGCGCCCGAGCTGATCGACGAGAGCGCCTTCAACGACATCTACAACCAGGTGGCACCCTGGCGTCCCGAGCCCCCCCGGCCGCCGCCTCGTCCGGCAGCTGCTCCGCCGCGACGGCCGCCCCCTCCCCCCAAGCCGGAGGAGGAGGGGCTGGAATCGCTGCCGGACGACGCCATCCTCGGCGAGCTTCCCGCCGACGCCATCCTGGGAGAGGCAGAGCAGCAGATCATCGCGGCGGCGCGTCCGGCGCGCGAAGAGGCGCCGCTGCGCCCGGTCAGTTGGGACGACGTGCCCGCGCCGCCCGCCGCGCCCGCGCGCGACGAGAGCCCGCTCGATTTCAAGGCGGCGCTCAAGGCGCTGGAGGGAGTCACCGATCGCGATTCGATCGCGCACATCGTGTTGCGCGCCTCGCGGAGCAAGGCCGCCAGGGCGCTGCTTCTCCAAGTCCAGGGGGGCGTGGCGCTGGGCTGGGACGGCCTGGGGGAAGGGATGGAGAACGGCGCCGCTCAACAGGTGGCGATGCCGGTGGCCACCGAATCCGCCTTCTCGCTGGTGGTGAAGACGCGCAGCCACTACATGGGCCCGCTGCACAAGACGCCGGGCAACATCCGCTTCCTGGCCACGCTGGGCAAGAAGGTGCCGCTCAGCGCGCTCATCTTCCCCATCCTGCACCGGGGGCGCGTCTCCTACATGCTCTATCTGGACAACGGCCATCGCCAGCAGGCGCCCACCGACGTCGGAGAGATGCTCATCCTCAGCCAGCGCATCAGCCAGACGGTGGAGAAGCTGGTGCAGCAAAACCGCCAAGCCGCCCGCAGCTAATTCGGGGACACGATACGTCAAATTCCGTAAGGTGTCCCCGAATTTGATCTTTGCGATACTGAGGGCCCACCGGAGGGGACACCTTGATCCGTCGCTTCGCGCTCGTCGTCTGCCTTGCAGCGGTGCCTTCGTTTGCCGAGACCAAGGGCGAGATCGACTGGAACCGGCGCGTGCTCGTGGGCCATGGCCAGGGCGCGCCCGACCTCAACGCGCCCTCGGTGGCGGTGGCGCGGCTCGGGGCGGAGCGGGCGGCGAAGCTCGACGCGTATCGCAACGCGCTGGAGACGCTGAAAGGCATGCGCGTGCAGTCCGGCGGGACTCTCGGGGCGGTGCTCCAGAACGACGCCACCCTGACCAGCCGCGTGGACGGCCAGCTCAAGGGCGTGAAGCCGGTCAAGACGCACTACTACTCCGACGGCGGCGTCTCGCTGGACATCGAGTTGCCGCTCGACGAGCTTCCAAAGGAGATCGCCCGCACCATCCGGCCGCCTGCGGGCGTGGCTCCGCTCATGGGGGCAGACGCAACGGCCGACGCGCAGTCCGCGGAGGCGCAGGGCGCCATCGTCCAGATCGCGCAGGGACAGGCGGCGGTGCTCGACGACGACAGGCCTGCCGCGCGCCAGAAGGCCATCGAGGACGCCCTCCGCCACGCGGTGGAGATGGCGGTGGGCACCAAGGTCACCAGCACCACCGAGGTGCAGGACTTCCAGAGCAAGCTCGACCAGGTGCTCACGCACTCCCAGGGGTTCGTGCGGCGCTACGAGATCCTCAAGCAAGGGATGGACGGCGACGTGGTGCAGGTCACCATCCGCGCCTACATCGGCAGCGCCGAGCTGGACAAGGATCTGGAGGCGATGGGCCTGTTGATGGCGCGCAAGGGCATGCCGCGCACCATGGTGCTGATCGCCGAGCAGAACATCGGAATGGCCGCGCCTGCCGCCGCCTGGATGCGCGGCGGCCAGAAGGCGCTGGTCGCGGCCGATCTGCGCATCGCCGAGAACACGGTGCTCGACCAGCTCAAGATCGGCGGGTTCCGCCAGCTCATCGACCCCGACGTCGCCACCGAGAAGACCGCGCAGGTGGGCAACCTCACCACCGAGATCACCGCCGCGCAGGCCCGCAAGCTCAGGTCGCTCACCGGCGCCGAGGTGATCCTCGTCGGCCAGGTGATCGCCACCAGCCGCGGCGAGATGGCCGAGCTGGGCCCGGGCTGGAAGTCGTGCGCGGCCAGCATCAGCGGTCGAGCGGTCAATACCGACAACGGCGACATCCTCACCACCTCCGAGGCCACGCAGGCGGCCGCGCAGATGGACGAGCTCTCTTGTGGCAAGGAAGCCATCAAGAAGGCCTCGCGCGCCTTCGCGCAGGACATGATCAAGAAGATCGGCGCGCGCTGGTCGCAGGACGTCTCGGCGGGAAACGAGGTGCACGTCACCGTCCGCAAGGTGCCCAGCTTCAAGACCGCGAGCGACTTCCGCAGCGCGCTCACCCAGCACGTCCGCGGCGTGAAGGGTGTCTCGCAGCGCAGCTTCGCGGCCGGGACACAGGAGCTGGACGTGACGCTACTGGGGTCCACCGAGCAGTTTGCCACCGAGGTTGAGCGGAAGAAACTGGGGAAGTTCTCGGTCAAGGTCACCGGGGTGACTGCCAACACGGTGGATCTCGAGCTCCGGCAATGAGGCTGCTGTGCGCCTGTGCGGTGCTGGCGGCGCCGGCGCTGGCGGCGCCGAAGACCGCGCAGGTCTCCGCGCTGGAGGGCAGGGCGCAGAAGTCGCGCGCCGGCGCCGCGCCGCTTTCGCTGCGCGTCGGCACCTCCTTGGGGCAGGGCGACACCATCGAGACCCAGGCCAGCGCTCGCCTGGAGATCCGCTTCAGCGACGGATCGGTGCTCCGCCTCGGCCCGGAGGCGAGACTCCAGCTCGCCGAAGCTCACTTCAACGGCGGCGCGTCGAAGCGCAGGCTGACGGCAAAGCTGTTCTTCGGAAAGCTCTGGGCCAGGGTGACGTCCGTCATCCAAGGCGAGCAACGCTTCCAGATCGAGACGGAGAATGCGGTGGCCGGGGTGCGCGGCACCATCTTCCGGGTCGACGCCAACGCGGACAAGAGCGTGCTGGTGCGCGTGTACGACGGGACGGTGGCGGTGGGAAAGAGCGCGCCCGGAGCCGCCACCGGTGGGGAGCGGCACGAAGTCGAGGGTCCGCAGGAAGTGACGCGCGAGCAGTGGGAGAAGCTGGTGGGCCGCCAGATGCAGATCGTGATCCGGGCGGATGGCACCCCCGGTGACCCCGAGGCCTTCTCGCCCGACGTGGACAAGGACGACGCGTTCGCGCTCTGGAACCAAGAGCGCGACGCCGCGGCGAAGTGAACCTGAACGTCCCCAACTCCCTCACCGGCCTGCGGCTCGTGGCCGTTCCGGTCTTCCTCTGGCTGTTCCTCTCGGGTCGCATCGGCGCCGCCCTGGCGGTCTTCATCTTCGCCATGATCACCGATTGGCTCGATGGCATCGCGGCCCGCATGCTCAAACAGTTCACGCACATCGGCGCGGTGCTCGATCCCATCGCCGACAAGGTGATGGGCCTCTCCGCGATGGCGGTCCTCTGCGGCTCGCACCGGCTGCCGTCGTGGCTCCTCTGGCTGCTGATCTTCCGCGAGGTGTGCATCTTCAGCGCCATCGGCATCCTCACCCGCACCGGGCGCAGCTACGCCATCCGCCCCACCCGCTTCGGCAAGTACTCCACGGCCTTCCTGGCGGTGACCATCATCTTTGCTCTCGTGCAGGGCGCCCGCGACGCCGCCCTCGGCCCCACCCTCATCGTCCTCTCCCTCATCTCCGCCCAATGCATCTTCATTTCCTGGGCCCAATACCTGGCCATCTTCATCGACTTGATGCGCAGACCCCCGCAGGCCGCCTGAACGCTCTGAATGGCTTGACCCGGGAGTGACGCGCTGCTACACGCGACTGCCCGGCTTGCGTCCTTAGTTCAGCGGTAGAACACCACCTTGACACGGTGGGGGTCGCTGGTTCGATTCCAGCAGGACGCACCAACGCTTTCGAGGCCCGGCCGGACCGCCGGGCCTTCGCTTTTTGAAGGGGTCGCCATGGCCGAGATGCTGCAGATCACCCTCCCCGACGGCTCGAGCAAGCAGGTACCTGCCGGCACCCCCGTCTCGGAGTTCGTGAAGACGCAGATCG
Organism: Myxococcales bacterium; assembly: GCA_035655715.1. Taxonomy (GTDB): domain Bacteria; phylum Myxococcota; class Myxococcia; order Myxococcales; family 40CM-4-68-19; genus 40CM-4-68-19. Next base: position 4,850 of record DASRTX010000071.1, read on the forward strand.
GCGCTGGCCTCGCCAGGGCGGCGCTCTACGCGAAGCTCGACGATCAGGAGCTGGACATGTCGCGGCCGCTCCAACAGGGCGGCAAGCTGACCGTCTTCACCAGCAAGCAGCGCGAAGGGCTCGATCTCATCCGCCACGACGCCGCCCACGTGGTGGCCAGCGTGGTGCAACGCCTCTTCCCCGGCACGCAGGTCACCATCGGCCCGCACACCGAGGAAGGCTTCTATTACGACTTCTTCCGCAAGGAGCCCTTCACACCGGAGGATCTGGAGAAGATCGAGCAGACCGCCAACGAGGAGGTGAAGAAGGACCTCCCCTTCGTGCGCAAGGAGGTCTCGCGCGAGGAGGCGATGCAGCTCTTCGAGAAGCTGGGCGAGAAGTTCAAGATGGAGATCGTCGAGGACATCTTCCAGAAGGGCGCCAAGACCTTGACGCTCTACTCGCACGGCGACTGGGTGGACTTCTGCCTGGGGCCGCACGCGCCCTCCACCGGGAAGATCGGCGTCATCAAGCTGCTCAACGTGGCCGGCGCGTATTGGCGCGGCGATCACACCAAGCCCCAGCTGCAGCGCATCTACGGCACCGCCTTCTTCGACAAGAAGGACCTGGACGCCTGGCTCAAGCAGCAGGAGGAGGCGCGCAAGCGCGACCACCGCAAGCTTGGGCGCGAGCTGGATCTGTTCGCCTTCCATCCCGCGGCGCCGGGCGCTGTCTTCTGGACCCACCGCGGCACGCTCATGTTCCACGCGCTCTCCAATGCGATGCGGAACATGTGCCTGCGCAACGGCTACCAGGAGATCAAGACGCCGCTGCTCTACAACAAGCTGCTCTGGGAGCGCAGCGGCCACTGGGGCAAGTACCGCGAGAACATGTTCCTGGTGCTCGATCCGGAGAGCAAGGAAGAGAAGGTGGAGGACCGCGCGGCGTTCTCGCTGAAGCCGATGAACTGCCCCTCGCATCATCTGATGTACGAGATGAGGAAGCGCAGCTACCGCGAGCTGCCGCTGCGCTACCACACCCAGGACGTGCTGCACCGCAACGAAGCCACCGGCGTGCTCAGCGGCCTCACGCGCGTGCGGCAATTCCAGCAGGACGACGCGCACATCTACTTGATGGAGTCGCAGATCACCGACGAAGTGGGCCGGCTCACCACGCTGATCAAGCGCGTCTACGAGGCCTTCGGCCTGTCCTTCACCGCCAAGTTCGCCACCCGTCCGGCCCAGCGCATCGGCACCGACGACCTGTGGGACCGCGCGGAGAGCGGCCTGCGCGCCGCGCTGGAGAAGACCGGCCTCGCCTACGAGCTCAAACCCGGCGACGGCGCCTTCTACGGCCCCAAGATCGACTTCGACGTCAGCGACTCCATCGGCCGCAAATGGCAGCTCGGCACCATCCAGCTCGACTACGCGGTGCCCGAGCGCTTCGAGCTCGGCTACGTGGGCGAGGACAACAAGGAACACCGCCCGGTGCTCATCCACCGCGCCATCTACGGCAGCTTCGAGCGCTTCGTGGCCATCCTCATCGAGCACTTCGCCGGCAACTTCCCGGTGTGGATGGCGCCGCTGCAGGCGCGCATCATCACCGTGGCCGACCGGCACATGGACTGGGCCCGCGAGGTCTACGCGCAGATGCAGGCGCGCGGGCTGCGCGTGGAGCTGGACGAGACCTCCGAGAAGCTGGGCGCCAAGATCCGCGACGCGCAGCTGATGAAGATCCCCTACACGCTGGTGGTCGGCGACAAGGAGGTGGAGGGGAAGGGCGTGTCGCCGCGCAAGCACGGCGAGGGCAAGGAGGCCGACCTCGGCTTCCAGGCGCTGGACGCCTTCCTGGGACGGCTCAGCACCGAAGCCGCGGTGCCGTTCTAGGATGCCTGTTTGCCTTGCAGCGGGCCTGCCGCTCGCCCGTCCGGCGGCCTTGACACGACGCGACCAGCAGCTACCATGCGCTGGTTCTTCGCGGGGATTTTCACCACATCAACACAGGTTCAAGCCGGCGGAGCCCCTTGAATCCCCGGGGCTTCGCGGGAATCGTTTTCTGTAGCGCCTCAAACCAGGGAGTCTGCCATCCGCGACGCACGTACGAACCGCCGAATCCGCGCCCGTGAGCTTCGAGTCATCGGTCCAGAGGGCGAGCAGCTGGGAGTCATCCCGCTCGAAGTGGCCCTCGCCAAAGCAGCAGAGTTCGGCCTCGACCTGGTCGAGGTCTCGCCGATGGCCAAGCCGCCGGTCTGCAAGATCATGGACTACGGCAAGTTCAAGTACGAGACGAAGAAGAAGGCCAACGAAGCCAAGAAGAAGCAGACGGTGGTCAAGCTCAAGGAAGTGAAGTTCCGTCCCAAGACGGAGGAGCACGACTACGCGTTCAAGACCAAGAACATCCGCGACTTCCTGGAAGAGGGCAACAAGGCGCGCTGCACGGTGATGTTCCGCGGCCGCGAGATCACGCACCGCGAGATCGGGCAGGCCATCCTCACCCGCATCGCCACCGACCTGAAGGACCTCGCGGTGGTGGAGCAGTCGCCCCGCCTGGAAGGCCGCCTCCTCTTCATGATCCTGGCGCCCAACCCGCGTTGGCTGCAGTCGCAGCGGTCCAAGGAGCAGTCGCGTCCTGCAGCGGGGGCATCGACCCCTGCGCCCCGGCCACCCTCGCCACCGAGGCCGCAGGCCAGCAGCCAGCCCGGCCCCGGCGCTCCGGTGGCTCAGTCGCCCGTCGCCCCTGCGCGCGCCGAGGCGCCGAAGGCTTGACCGCGAGGGGCGGCTTGTGTAAAACGCCCCGCTCTTTCAGAGAGATCGGAAGGATTCTCGAGATGCCGAAGTTGAAGACGAAGCGGAGCGCCGTGAAGCGCTTCCGCAGCACCGGGTCGGGGAAGATCAAGGCGGGCAAGGCCGGCCGCCGCCACAACCTCTCCCTGGGCAAGAACCGCAAGCGCAAGAACCGCCTGGGCAAGGCGCTGGTGCTCGAGCGGCGCGACGAGCGGCACTTGAAGAAGGCCCTTCCGTACGGATTGCCGAAGTAGGGAAACGCCACACACGCCGCATCGCAGCACAGCGCCCGCGGCGGGCCTCCGGGAGCTCCCCGGTGGTGGACAAGGAGAGTTGGAATGCGCGTCAAGCGTGGGTTCAAGGCACGTCGCCGCAGGAATCGGGTCCTCAAGCTCGCCAAGGGTTTCCGTGGCCGGCGCAACGGCTGCTACAAGCGCGCGGTCGAGGCCGTCGAGCGCGCCATGATGCAGTCGGCGCGCGGGCGCCGGGTCCGCCGCCGCGACTTCCGCTCGCTCTGGATCGCCCGGATCAACGCGGCCGCGCGCATCAACGGCCTCTCCTACTCGCGCCTGATCCACGGCCTGAAGACCGCCAACGTGCTGCTCGACCGCAAGGTGCTGGCCGACATCGCCGTTGCCGACCCGCAGGCGTTTGCCGCGATCGCCAAGCGCGCCGCGGCGTAAGAGCCTCTGCAGTTCAGTTCGAGGCCGCGCTGGGCGAACCGGCGCGGCCTTTGGCGTTTCTGGAAGGAGCGTCACGTGATCGAGCAGATCGACGCCGTGCTGGCGCAAGCGCGCACCGAGCTGTCGGCGGCGCAGAGCGAGCAGCAAGTGGAAGCGGCCCGGGTCAAGTACCTGGGCAAGAGCGGCTCGCTTTCCGGCCTGCGCAAGTCGCTGGGCTCGGTGCCGGCGCAGGAGCGGCCGCGCGTGGGCAAGCTGGTCACCGACGCCATCGCGCAGTTCGAGGGCCTGCTGGAGAACGCGCGCAAGGACCTGGGCCGCAAGGCGCTGGAGAAGGACCTGAACCGCGAGAAGCTGGACGTCACGCTTCCGGGGCGCACCCGGCGTCGCGGTCACCGCCACCCGGTCTCGCAGGCGATGGACGACATCGCGGAGATCTTCGCGCGGCTGGGGTTCCACGTGGCCGACGGTCCCGAGATCGAGTGGGACCTCTACAACTTCGAGAAGCTCGGCTTTCCGCCCGACCATCCGGCGCGCGACATGCAGGACACCTTCTTCCTCGACGCCGGGTCGCAGCCCATGCCGCCGCCAGGCTCGCCGCCGACCCAAGGCGCCATGCAGCAGCTGCTGTTGCGGACGCACACCAGCCCCGTGCAGGTGCGCGCCATGCTGGGCCAGAAGCCGCCGGTGCGGATCATCGCGCCCGGCAAGGTCTACCGGTCCGACTCCGACCCCACGCATACGCCCATGTTCCACCAGGTGGAGTGCCTGCACGTGGAGGAGGGCATCTCCATGGCGCACATGCGCGGGACGCTGGACGCGTTCGTGAAGGCGTTCTTCGGCCCCACCATCCAGACGCGGCTGCGGCCCAGCTACTTTCCCTTCACCGAGCCCTCCGCCGAGGTGGACATCTCCCACCCGCTCTGCGGCGGGAAAGGCTGCAAGCTCTGCAAGGGCACCGGCTGGCTGGAGGTGCTGGGCGCGGGCATGGTGAACCCCGACGTGCTGGCGGGCGTGGGTTACGACCCGGAGCAGATCACCGGCTACGCCTTCGGGGTAGGCATCGATCGCCTGGCCATGCTGCGGCACGGCCTCGACGACCTGCGCACCCTCTTCGAGAACGACGTGCGCTTCCTGGAGCAGCTATGAAGATCTCGCTCAAGTGGTTGCGCGAGCTGTGTCCCGTCTCGCTGGACGACGACGAGATCGCGCACAAGCTCACCGGCATCGGACTGGAGGTGGAGGGTCGCGAGCAGCGCTCCATCGGCCCCGGCGTGGTGGCGGCGCGCGTGGTGACCCGCAAGCCCGTCGAGGGCAGCGACCATCTCAGCCTGTGCCAGGTGGACGACGGGGCGGGCACGCACCAGGTGGTCTGCGGCGCGCAGAACTACGCCGCGGGCGACGTGGTGCCCATGGCGAGGCCCGGCGCGAAGCTGCCCAACGGGATGGAGATCCGCAAGGCGAAGCTGCGCGGCGTGGAGAGCGAGGGCATGCTCTGCTCGCAGCGGGAGCTGGGGCTCTCCGACGACCACGCAGGGCTGATGATCCTGCCGCGCGACGCCAGGATCGGCGCGCCGCTCGACGAGCTGCTCGGGCTCCCCGACACGGTGTTGGAGGTCAACGTCACCCCAAACCGGCCCGATGCCTTGAGCCACCTGGGCATTGCGCGCGAGCTCTCGGCCATCACCGGCGTGCCGGTGCGCGTGCCGCGGACCCAGCCGGCGGGGAAGGGCGAGCTGCCGGCGCGAGTGGACGTGGAGGACGCCCAGCGCTGCCCGCGCTACGTCGCGCGCGTGATCGAGGGCGTGCGCGTAGGGCCGTCGCCGCTGCACGTGCAGGAACGGCTGCGGTCGTGCGGCGTGCGGCCCATCAGCAACGTGGTCGATGCCACCAACCTCGCGCTGCTGGAGCTGGGTCACCCGCTGCACGGCTTCGATCTGGAAAAGCTGGCCGGCCGCCGCATCGTGGTGCGCCGCGCGCGCGAGGGTGAGCCGCTCACCACGCTGGACGGCAAGGAGCGCAAGCTCTCCGCCGACGATCTGGTGATCGCCGACGCCGAGAAGCCGGTGGCGCTGGCGGGCGTGATGGGGGGTCAGACCAGCGAGGTGGGGCAGGGCACCACGCGCATCTTGCTGGAGTCGGCGATGTTCGAACCCGCCGGCGTGCGGCGCACCGCGAAGCGGCAGGCGCTGCACACCGAGGCCTCGCACCGCTTCGAGCGCGGCATGGACGAGCGCATCGCGCAAGCCGCGGCCGATCGCTGCGCCGAGCTGATCGTGCAGCTCGCCGGCGGCAAGCTGCTGGCCGGCACCATCGACGTCTACCCGTCCCCGCGCGAGCCGGCCAAGGTGATGGTCCGGCCCGGGCGCGTCTCCGCGGTCTTGGGCATGGCGGTGAGCGAGGCCGAAGTGGACCGGTGGTTGCGGGCGCTGCAGTTGGTTCCCGTGGGGGACGGCCGCTGGAGCGTTCCCTCCTGGCGCAGGGATCTGACGCGCGAGATCGACTGCATCGAGGAGATCGCGCGGCTGCGCGGGTACGACACCATCCCCGTGAACCTGCACCGCGCAGGCATCGGCGAGACCGCGGCCATCGCGCCACAGCGCCGCGTAACCGGGCAGGCCCGCGCCGCGCTCTCGGCGCACGGCTTCGACGAGGCGCTCAACTACAGCTTCATCGCCGAGAAGGACCTCCTCGCGGTTTCGGCGGCGAAGCCTCTGCGCGTGGCCAACCCTCTCACCACCGAGCAGGGCGCGATGCGCACCACGCTCCTCGCGGGGCTCCTGCGCAACACCGGATGGAACCTGGCGCGCGGCGTGCGCGACGTGAAGCTGTACGAGCTGGGCCGTGTCTACCTGCCGGAGCCGGATGCGCGACACCCCGCAGGCGAGCTGGCGTGGCCGCTGCACGAGCCGCGTCGGCTGGGGCTGGTGGTCGCGGGCGCGCGAAGGGCCAAGGGCTGGAGCGGCGGCGGCGAGGCGACGGACTTCTACGACCTCAAGGGCGCGGTGGAGGACGTGCTGGAAGCCCTGGGAATCGGCGATGCGCGCTTCCAACTCGCGACGCATCCCGCGCTGCACCCGGCGAGCGCCAGCGCGCTGCTGATCGGTGGCACGCTTGCGGGAGCGCTGGGACAAGTCCATCCAGCCGCCGCCGCGCAATTCGAGGTGCCGGCAGAGACTTATCTCGCCGAGCTGGATTGGGAGCTGTTGCTGGATCGGTCGCTGGCGCTCAAGCACCTGCGCGGCGTGCCGAGGTTCCCGGCGGTGGCGCGCGATCTGGCCTTCGTGGTGGATGCGGCGGTGCCGGCCGAGAAGCTCCTGGAAGAGATCCGCGCGGCCGATTCCGCGCGCCTGCTCGAACACGTGGCGCTCTTCGACGTCTACCGCGGAGCGCCCATCCCGGAGGGCCGCAAGAGCATGGCCTTCGGGCTCTCCCTGCGCGCGCCGGACCGGACGCTCACCGATGCGGAGGCGGATGCGCTCTGCAACGCCATCCGCGATCGGTTGAAGCAGCGGGTCGGCGCGGAGATCCGCGCCTAGATCTTCCGGAGCGACGCCAGCCGGTCCGTGCGGCTCTCCGGGCTGTCGAGGCTGAACTGCCGCGCGTCGCCGAGCTGCTCGCGGACGAAAGCTTCCATTCCGGCGACGGCTCTCTTCGTTGCGGCGGTGCTCTTGTCGAAGAGCGCCGCCACCAGCTCCTGCTTCTGGCCGTCGAACTCCCACAGACCGATCAGCCGGCCGGCCTGCACGATGGCGTGGCTGGGGAGATCGAACAGCGTGGCCCCCGCCTTCCCCTCGCGCGGGATGCGCTTGAAGTCGGCCGGATCGCTGGCCGACTCGATCTCGCGGCGCAGGTGGAAGAGGTTGTCGAGCACGCCCACCAGCGCCACCGCCTCGGCCTTGGCCGGCTTCTGCGAGCGCAACGCGTCGAGGTCGTCGGGGAACATCAGCTCGTCGCCTTCGAGCGCCACCAGCTTCAGCGTGGCGGTGGCGGCCTTCGCTGCCCTGGCGCCCAGGCCCGACCACCACTGGAACTGCGCGGGGGTGGCCGGCGCCGCCCAGCGGAAGTAGCGCTTCGCCAGCTCGGCGGCGAGCTGCTCTTCGGTCAGGTCGGGCAGCTTGATTCCCCAGCGGACGTACGCGTAGCGCTGGCGATCGAAGCGACCTTCCAGCGGCACGCGCCGGATCTCCCCGCGCGATTGGAGGAGCCCCAGCGCCAGAGGCAGCGTGGTGGCCATGCCGCGCTTCTTGCCCGCCTCCCCCAGGTTGCGCACGGCATCGCCCACGGCTTCCTTGAGGTCGCGCGGGTCGAGAGGCTTCGCCACCGCCGCCACCACCCTGGCGGCGAGCTTCCCGATCTCCTTTTCCGTGACGTCGAGGAACTTCTTCGCCGTCGCAAGGTCGCTGTCGAAGTCCTGGCCGGCGCGCAGCGCCAACGCGAAGTCCCCCGCCGGCACCACGTAGGTGCAGCCGCGCGCCGCCGGCAGCTCGTGGATGCGCAGCGCAGCCCCGTCCTGGTCGGCTTGCTGGCGCGTCGTGCCGGCGCGCGCGAAGAGGCCCAGGTAGGGACCGGCGCCGCCCACCGATCGCATCCACCCCGTCTGCTCCAGCACGCGCGCGGCGGGAGCCCCGGTCAGGCTGCCGTCCAGTCCCTGCCTTTGCCAGCGGAATGCGCGGATCTGCGCGCTCAGGTTCGACGTGCCCATGCGATGGCGTCCTCCAGCCTGTCCTGCCCGAAGAAGAGCTCGCTGCCCACCGTGAAGTCGGGCGCGCCGAAGATGCCGCTGCGGCGCGCCTCGTCCGTGTTGGCGCGCAGCTGCGCCTTGATGTCGGCGGACTGCGCGCGCTCCAGGGCCTCGGCCCCGGCGAGCGGCAGCAGCACGTCGGGCGCTGCGATGTCGCGGTCCTCGGCGAAGTTGGCGCTGAACGCAGCCTTGACGAACGCGGCGCGCGCATCGCCGTTGAGCGCGCAGGCGACGCGCGCGGCGAGCAGACTGTTGCGCGGGAAGACCGACGGGCGCTGCCAGGGAAGGCCATGCTTCTCGCAGAGCCGCTCCAGGTCCCGCCACATGTATCGGCCGCGGACCTCCTGCACGTTGAAGGGCGAGTCCTTGATGCCCAGCAGCTCGGTGAAGATGGGCCCCAGCAGGAAGGGGCGATAGGCGACGGCCACTCCAGCGCGGGCGCATTCCGGCCCCGCGCGCATGGCCGCGACGTAGCTGTACGTGGAGGCGAAGTCGAACCAGAACTCCATGTGTGCGAACGTAGCAGGCCGCGAAGCGGGCTGCTTCTTCGTTCTTGCGGGGTTTTGGGGACCTGCGGAAAGGTGGGATACAGGCTCCCCCGCAGCCCTTTTCCCTTGGGGTTTGACCCGCTTGGCCGCGTCCGTGTAGTCTTTTTTGCCTATGACCAAGGCTGACGTCATCGAGAGCGTGTGCAGCAAGGTCGGATTCTCCAAGAAGGAATCCGCCGAGATCGTCGAGATGGTCTTCGACACGCTCAAGGACACGCTGGAGCGGGGCGAGAAGATCAAGCTCTCGGGCTTCGGCAACTTCGTGGTCCGCGAGAAGAAATCCCGCGTTGGCCGCAATCCGCAGACCGGCCAGGAGATCGAGATCTCGGCCCGTCGCGTGCTGACCTTCCGGCCCTCCCAGGTCCTGAAGAACGCCCTCAACAAGGCGTAGTCAGGCCGCTCTTCCAGATTGACGGCCGCGGGGGCGGATGTTACGACGCTGCCCCCTGTCGTCGCCGTGCCGGGGCGTAGCGCAGCCTGGTAGCGCACTTGCTTGGGGTGCAAGTGGTCGCTGGTTCAAATCCAGTCGCCCCGACCATTGGAGGCCCCTGATCTTGCTGGCTTTGCCGGCGCGGTCAGGGGCCTCTAGCTTTTGGGACTTCGCTTGGTTCAGCTGGATGAACCAGCTCTTCGTGGTTCACCCAGCGTGAACCGGTCGACCTCCTGGGCAACTCTGGCCCGGCGACTTCCTTGTCCCTCATTGCTACGCTGGCAAGGATGAAGCGAGAAGGCGAGTAGGGAACGGAATGCAACTTGTCCGACCTATCGCCGCCAGCGAGATCTCTCAGTCGCGGAATGTCTCTGATCGCTTGAGTATCGCCAACCGTGCTTCGAGGTCCTGGCTGGGCGCGGTCTCGGCGGCGTAACGAAGAAGGTTCAGCGCGCCCGGTTCGTCTTCACGATGGCTCGGGGGATCTATCGGACGAGCGGGGTCGCGGGTTCCTGCCCCGGCGTCGCGCACAGACGCGCCCACCGGTTCCTCGAGGGGAAGACGAGGAGCAGGCCCGCGATCGAGATCGCGAGCGCCACCAGGGCCATCGTGCTTCCGGTGAGCATCCAGCCGACGACCGCCCAGAGCGCGCCGCCCTCGTTCAGCCCCGAGGCCACAATGGTTCGCGCGACCCCCAGCGCATCGGGCGTTCCCGCCGGCCCCCCCTTCATTCGCGGTGGGACCAAGCGCGAGATCACCAGGCTCACCACCGCGAGCCCGATCGTGATCGGGGGAAGGATTGCTGCAAGTTGGTCGTTCCGCCCCCAGAAGCCCTTGGGGCCGACGTACGTTGCGACCGCCGCGAACAGGATCACGCCGATGAGAAGCGCCGACCAGATGATCAGGGCCACACGCCGGGTCGGGACCGGAGCGCTTCTGCCCGTGCCGGGTCTCGTGGGCAGGTTCACGCCGGCACGATAGCACGCTTGCGCCAGACGCTCAGGGCGCCTCCGGCGCGGCGCCCGAGCCGATCTCCAGGGCATGCTTGCTGCACAGACCGGCATCAGTCACGCCGACGAGGAGGGACTGTGCCTGTTCCTCGAATCCTTTTCGCGGCAGCAGCAATGCTCGACACGTTTTTCGGCGTCGCATCCGCCGCAGCAGCGAAAGAGATCGTCATCAATCTTCATGGCAGCTCCCTACGGACAAGTACGTTCTGCAGGTAGAAGCACGGTGGTTCATCGGGCGGATCGCGGCAGGCAGCGGGCTCGTGCTCAACCCCGGTCTGCCTGTGACGTTCGAGATGCCGGCCGCGGGCCTTGATGCTGCACGCCGGGATTTCGGTATCGTCCCATCACATTGAGGTGCTTCACACGAGGCGTCTCGTTCGCGCCCTGATTCACACATCTTTCTAGACGTTCCCCTTGCGGCTGCCCATGGACGGCCTCACACCGCTTTTGTGCATGTCGCGTGCCGCTGGTATGATGAAAGTATGGCCAAGTCGAAGATCGCCATCACCCTCGAGCCCCGTGCCATCGCGCGCGTGCGCGCCGAGGTCCGCGCGCGGCGATCGCCGTCGGTGAGCGCCTACATCGCTGGCGCGGTCTCAGCGCGGTTGGAGTCCGAGTCGATGGCCAGGTTGGTCGAGGAGATCCAGCGAGAGCACGGCCGACCCTCCCGGAAGGCGAAGGCATGGGCGCGCGCCGTCCTCGGGAAGTAGTCCTCGACACGGCCGCGCTCATCGGCATTGAGCGCGGCGACGAGAAGATGTTGGCGCTGCTCGAGGCGTCTCTCAAGACCAGCATTAAATTCCTGGTGCCCCCCGGCGTGCTCGCCCAGGCGTGGCGCAACGGCGCGCGGCAGACCCGTCTCGCGCGCTTCCTGAAGACCGCGGAGGTCGAAGTGGTGCCGCTGACCGAGGCGCGGGCGAGGGCCGCTGGCGTCCTCTGCGGCATTTCTCGTAGAGCCGACGTCATCGATGCATCCGTCGTTATCTCGGCGAGGGAACACCAGTGCGCGGTCATCACCGGCGACCCAACCGATCTGGACGCGCTCGATCCCTTGCTGCAGATCCACCGCATCTGACCCGCCACCACGTGGGTGCCTGCCACGCCGCGTGCCACCAAGGGTTGGCTTCTCTGAGCGGAACCACGGCGTCGTGCGCGTTCTTCCAGCGGACCGAAGTCCAGCTTCGCCACAGCGCGCGTGTCCTCGATGCTTTCGACATGCGTGTAGATGGCGGGCGTCGTTTCGATGTACGCGAGGTGCACGAAGTATCATCTTTGCCGAGTGTGCGGGACCCCGACCGAGGTGCGGCGCGAGAACTACAAGTACGACGCCAGCGGTCTGGACAACATCACTCTCCAGAACATCGAAGTGCGGCACTGCCCGAAGTGCCGTGACCGCCAGGCGCTGATCCCGTCGCTGGCGGAGCTGCACAAGTCCATCGCGCTGGCGCTGGCCGAGAAGCGCGAGCGGCTCTTCCCGAAGGAAATCCGGTTCCTGCGGAAGTATCTCGGATTGTCGAGCGCTGATTTTGCCGCGAAGATCGGGGTCGATCCCGCGACCGTGTCTCGTTACGAGAGCACGAGCGATCCGCAGCCGATGGGGAAGCAGACCGAACGCCTGCTCCGGCTGATGGTGATCGTGGAGAAGCCGGTGCAGGGCTACGCGCTCGAGGATCTCGCAACCCAGGAGCCTAAGTCCGTTCGGATGACGCTCGCTCCGCGAAAGGGCGGCTGGGATCGTCATGTCGATACGGCGCCATGAAGATCACCAAGACGAGCGATGATGCGCATCGGCGCATTGTGTCGACGAGTTCTGCTCTGCACTCGCGGGGCGATCGCCCCGGTCCGGCGTCACGGGCGCGCGGCGCGCGCGACGAGTCCCTGTGTTTTCCTGCAGCGCGCGCGGCGCCGTCCCTTCAGCATTTCGGCGAGTTCCTCTCCTTCTCGTCGGGCGCCTGCGCGGCCGCGGCATCCGATCGAGGCAAGGTGAAGTAGAAGGTGCTCCCCTTGCCGATCTGGCTCTCGCACCAGATGCGGCCGTGGTGGCCCTCGACCAGTGCCTTGGCGATGAAGAGACCCAGGCCCGTGCCACGGCGCGCCGTTTCGCGGCGTTGCCAATATCGGTCGAAGACGTGCGCGAGGTCCGCCTGGGGAATGCCAGGCCCGCTGTCCGACACCGCGAAGCGAACCTGATCGCCATCCGCCTTGACGTCGATGGCGATCTCCCCGCCCGCGGGCGTGAACTTGATGGCATTGCCGATCAGGTTGGAGAACACCTGCAGGACGCGCTGCCGATCGCAGAACACCCCCAGGTTGGTCGGTTCAGAGGAGATCTGAAGCGAGACGTGTCTCTCTTCGGCGAGCGGCAGGAAGGCCTCGCTCACTTCGGCCAGGATCGTTTCGATGCGCTCGTGCCTGGCCTCGAGCACCAGCCGGCCGCCTTCGGCCTTTGCGGCGAGCAGCAGATCGGAGATCAACCGGCCCATGCGTTCGGCGGACCGGCGGACCGCCCCCGCGACCTGGCTGACGACCTTCGCGCCGTCGGGGAGATCCGGCACGCGGTCCAGCATGCCTGCCGCGATGGAGATGGAGCTGAGCGGGTTCCTCAGGTCGTGCGAGACGATCGCGAGCAGGTCCTCGCGCGCGGTCACCGCCCGCTGGGCTTCCAGGTAGAGGCGGGCGTTGTCGATCGACAGAGCCGCCCTGCGGCCAATCTCTTCGGCGAGGAGAAGAGCGTCCACGTCGAAGCGCCCAGCCTTCGCCGCGAGAAAGGTGAGCGTACCGAGGAAATGACCGCGCGCCGACATGGGAATGGACATCATCGACCCCGCGCCGAACATGCGGAGGCCTTCCAGGTGTTGCGGATCCTGCGCCATCTCCTCGAGCAGGGAGGGGGATACCACGGGGATCAGGACAGGCCGCGCGGTGGAGAGGGCCTGGGCGGCGGGATGCGCCCCCTCGATGCGCGGCCGGTACTTCAGCGCCGTTTCCCTGACCAGCGCTTCCCGGGATGCGTCCGCCGCCGCGACGGCGACGGCGCGAATGGTCCCGTCGTCCGCGAGCTCGTGCACGATGCAGACGTCGGCCAGGGCCGGGACCGCGATGTGGGCGATGATCTCGAGCGTGGGCTCGTAAGCGAGCGAAGCGCGGGTCGCCTCGCTCATGTTGGCGAGCAGCCGAAGGCGCTCGCGCTCCAGCTTCAGCTGGTGATGCAAGCGCGCTTCCTCCACGATCACTCCGGCCTGGGCGGCGAACAGCTCGACGACCCGCTGGTCGCGATCGGAAAAGGGATCGCGGCCCGGGTGCCGGGAGAGATAGATGGTGCCGAGCGACGCATGCTGGTGGCGAATCGGCACTCCAAGAAGTGGGCCGATGGGAGGGTGTCTGTCCGGAAGCCCGAGAAAGGCATCGGATTGCCTCACGTCCGCGAGCCGAAGCGTCGCGTTGCCGATCGCCGCCGCGCCCAGGACACCCACCGGCCTCGGCAGACGCCCGATCTCCTCGGCGACGCCTTGTGGCACCCCGGCGAAAACCCAGGGATCGAACGGCTTGGCCGGGTCCGCGCCAACGCCGAGCGCGGCGAAATCCGCCTCCACCGCGTCGCGCGCCCGCCCGACGATCTCCTGGAAGATGTGTGGAAGATTCTCCGGGTGCGAGAAAGCGGTGTCCGAGATCGCGACCGAGGCCCGGGTCAGCGCTTCCAGCTTTTCGCTCAACTGTCGCTCCCGCTCGTACTCCTGTCGCGCCGAGCCGGCGGCCTGCTCGAGGTACCTGGCGCGCTCGCCGGAAAGCCGATCCCGCTCGATGACGAGGGCTGCGTACCGCCGGGAGAGCCTGTAAGCCATGGCGAGCAGGACGGTCGCCAGGATGGCGACCACCGCGTTCAATGCGTACGCGGTGCGCGTGGCACGGCGCCGGGTTACCTGGATGCGCGTCGCGTACTCGTTCGTCTCGCCTGCGTTGAACGCGATCAGCCTTGAAAGCGCCTGATCAGCTTGCTCCGTCACGGAGATGAGGTTCGGGGGCTCGTTCCAGACACCCCCAGGCGGCGTGGCGCTCGCCTCCACCAAGGTTTCCCCAATCGCCGTTTCGAACTGAGCGATGCCTCGCGCCGCGGCAAGATAGACGTCACGTTCCCCGGGAAAGAACGGGTAGCTCAGATAGGCCTCGATCTCGGAATGCAGACGCTGCTTCGCCGCAGCGAGGGCGGTGCGATCGAAAAGACGGCCCTGCATTGCTGCCGCGGCCGCTGCACGCGTCTGCCTCTCGATGGTCCCGATCTCGCCCCGCGCCTGTGTGAGATCTTCGATGGCAGGGGCGGCATTCAACGAAATGAGTGCCGCCAGCTCGTCGAGCTTGGCGGTGTGGTGTTGCGTATAGGCCGTCGCCGAGAGGAAGAAAGCTACGATCAGGATGATGACCGCCATGCTGAAGCGCGCGGGCGACGCGATGAATCCAGACCGCAATTCAGATCCCTTCGTCATTTCGGGCATCCCTCGCCCGACCGTGCATGATGTATCAATGCCC